>JAGVNU010000046.1 GCA_020053105.1 Thermodesulfovibrionia bacterium | reverse complement strand
TAATAAAGACCAATGAAGAACATTTATTTTATAGAAGCAAAATCCCCGGGGTCTCATATTTTCAGCTTTACCGCCCTGCCCCGGCTTGGTTCGATACTGCTGGCCACTATCTTAAAGAACCACGGATATAACACAAAAGTTTTTATCGAAGACCTTGTTGCCCCTGACTGGAAACAGCTGGAAGACGCGGACATGATCTGCATCTCCGCCATTTCCTCTACAGCAACACGGGCATTTCAGATAGCAGAGAAATACACCAAACTCGGAATCCCTGTTGCAATCGGCGGCGTACATCCTACGTTTCTGCCGGATGAGAGCCTTTTATACGCCGATTATGTCGTAAGGGGTGAAGGGGAAGAAACTTTAGTTGCACTCCTGGATCATCTCAAGGCCGGCAAGCCACTGGATTCAATCAATGGCCTGTCTTTCAAAAACAGCAATAATGAGATAGTGCACAACCCTGCCAGGGAACTTCTCAAAGACCTTGACGAGGCGCCGGTCCCTGACTTCAGTCTCGTTTACAAATGGGCTGAAATAGCCAGGGTCACACCAATTGCAACATCAAGGGGATGCCCGTTCGCCTGCAAGTTCTGCTCAGTAATACCCATGTTCGGCAGGCAATACCGCTTTAAGTCAATTGAGCGGGTGATAGAAGAGGTAAAAGCTGCTTCTTCTCATAAGGGGCACGTATTTTTTATAGATGATAATTTTGCCGCCAACAAGAAGAGGACCAAGGCATTACTTCAGGCAATTATTGACAACAAGATAAAAATTGAGTGGAGCGCTCAGGTAAGGACAGATGTTGCCAAAGATACTGAATTGCTCGACCTCATGAAGAAAGCCGGATGTTTTGCGGTTTATATCGGATTTGAATCTATTAATCCGGCAACATTGTCACTCTACAACAAAGGTCAGGGGCTTGAAGATATTGAAAACTCCATAAGGGCCGTGAAAAAGCATTCGATACGCATACATGGAATGTTCGTATTAGGCTCTGACACGGATGACATTGAAACGATCAGAAACACTGCGACGTTTGCAAAGAAACTCGATATCGATTCTATCCAGTTCATGATGCTGACACCGTTGCCCGGAACACCCGTATTTGACGAACTGAAGAACTCGGGACGCCTCATCCATACAGACTGGAGCAAGTACGATGCCCACCACGCGGTATTCGAGCCGAAACTCATGACTGCCTTTGAACTTCATATTGAGACCCTGAAGGCCATGGGCAGATTTTATTCATGGCCGGCCATTTTTCGCAACCTGTCGCAGTTCGACTTCTTCTATGCAGTCGTAGGCCTTTATGGTAAAAGGTCCATCAGAAAAGCCCTTGCCGAAACTAAAATCTATGTTGAACAGTTGAGAGACTCAATATCTGCAGAGTTCGACAGAAAAACAGGCAAGCTCAGGGAGTTCATTCAGCAAAGACAGGGCAAATCAAAAAATATCATCTTAAATACCGCTGCTCTTGAAACAGACGAATCCACATTCTTCTCAATCTTTCTCAGCAATCTTGATAAAGAGCTTATTGTTGACAAAGAAGATTTTAAGGTGCAAAAAAACACGCTCGCCATTACACCGCTTGTTGAACGCATCAAAAACCGCCAGCTGCAGGGCATGCAGATTATTTCAGAGCTTTATGAAAAGCACAAGGACAAACTGGCCTCCACAAAGGTAGTTAATATTGAATCCATTTCTCTCTTCAAGACATGTGAAAACATCGGCCTGCTTTTAAATATAAAATCCAGGGAAATCCGCAAGGCATATGAGCGGGCCTTAAAAAGCATCGGCGGCAATACGTTTGAATGCAACCTCGTGCTGGTAATGGTTGAGAAATAGTTTCTTTTGTTTGCGGTCCCTGATAAGCGCGATCCAAAATTGACCTCTATTAGGGCGAAAAAATGATTTTCGCGGCCCTTTGCGACTTGTTACAATCTTGACCTCTTCAATCCCTGTACACTGCATCGAAAAGATGATAATATTTGAAAATAAGACATATATTTCGAAAACGCTCGATTAATTTTAGCGTATCCAAGAGTGTTCCCGTTATATGCAAAATTCGTTAAATGAATCCGGCAATATGCTTCAACTTGTATATTAAATTGGAGTTGTCACTATTCGCTATTACTCTGTGACTACTGAGGCAGCTTATGGAGAATGTCCGTAGTGGTATTGCCCGCAAGCTTATAGTTGTAATACTGCTGAGCAGCCTGGCAGTCACATTCATAGCGACTGCTCTGTCTCTCTACAGCGAATACAAAAAAACGCTGAAATCCTTCGGGGTGAGGCTGGACAAGATCGAAACTTCTCTTCTGCCGGACATTGTCAATAACTTACGGATTACCGATTACGCGTCCGTAAGAATTCAGCTTGAGGGATTACTTCATATTCCAGGCGTTCAGTATGCGGCAATTTCACATGACGGCAGGAATGTTGTCACAGCCGGCAAATTAAAACCGGGGAAGACCATATCCCGTGATTATCCACTCGTATATCCCTCCACGGGACGGAACATAAACCTGGGTACTTTGTATATCGCAGCCGGGCTTGAAGACATCAGGGAGAAAATAAAGGATGAAGGGATTATTATTCTGGAGCATGAATTCATTGAGGTCTTTGTGCTCTCCTCGTTGCTGTTCCTCTTTTTTTATTTCCTTGCAGGCAGACATCTTACATATATGTCTGACTATATGAAAGCCATGAACTATGAAAACCTTGACAGGGCGCTGGTGTTAAAGAAGAGGGGAAAGAAAATCGACGAGATAGGCCAGCTCGCATTATCGATCAATGCAATGCGTGAGGCAATGGCAAGGGACATCGCCGTGCGAATGGAGGCTGAAAAAGGCCTGAAACTGTTCAGGGACCTGATTGACCAGTCAAGTGAGGCGGTGTTTATCATAGAACCTGATACAGCCCGCATTCTTGATTTTAATCCTACCGTATGCAGGACCCTCGGTTATGACTGTGCTGATATGCTCAACATGAAGGTAACTGATTTTGAGGTGTCCCTGCCTGACACGTTCTTATGGAAAAAGCATGTAGATGAATTAAGAGATAAAGGTGCTTTGGTCCTTGAAGGAATACACAGGAGAAAGGACGGGTCTCAATTCCCTGTCGAAATCAATGTTAAGTATATCAATACAGCGGACAGAGATTACGTAGTGGCAATGGTGAGGGACATTACCCAGCGCAAGAAAGCCGAGGACGAACTCAGAAAGAGTGAGGAGAAGTACAGGCGCATCATAGAGAACCTCAGAAAGGATTATTTCTTCTACTCACATGACGTAAACGGGGTATTTACCTATCTGAGCCCTTCAATAAAGGACGTTCTGGGATACACCCCGGAGGAATTCCTGACCCATTACACGGAATACCTGACCGACAATCCCGTCAACAGGGAAGTTGAAAGGCATACTGAACAGAGTATAAAAGGGGGCACTCATGAGCCTTATGAAGTGGAGATATATCACAAGGCCGGGGGCATCCGCTGGCTTAATATAACCGAAGTTCCCGTGTTCAGCAATGAGGGAAAGGTTGTAGCGGTTGAGGGAATAGCGCATGACATGACGTCCGGTAAGACCGCTGACGAACAGAAGAGAAGGCTTGAAGAGCAACTCCTCCAGGCCCAGAAGATTGAGGCAGTCGGCATCCTTGCCGGCGGCATCGCCCATGACTTCAACAATATTCTCAATGCCATCATGGGCTTTACGTATCTCGCCAAGCTGAAAACTCCGGAGGGCAGTGAAGCTGCCGCATATTTGAACAATCTGATGGAAGCCACGAACCGTGCTGTAGAGCTTGTCCGGCAGATCCTCGCCTTCAGCAGGAAAGGCGCCGGGGAACTTCAGCCTGTAATCATCACCCCGATCGTAAAGGAAGCACTGAAAATGCTGAGAGCGTCTGTACCGACCACTATAGAGATACGGCAGCATATTGCGTCCGAAGAGTACATCCTCGGAGATCCGACCCAGATACACCAGATAATAATGAACCTCTGCACAAATGCGTACCACGCCATGCAGGAAACCGGAGGGGTGATGGAGGTCAGACTTGAAGATATAGAGGTAAGTCCTGATCTTGAATCCCTGATTGCAGATATAAAGCAGGGCCCTCACGTAAGATTGACTGTCCGTGATACGGGACAGGGTATCGCCCCTTCTGTCGTTGACAAAATATTTGACCCCTATTTCACGACCAAGGGAAAGGGGAAAGGCACCGGTCTCGGATTATCGGTAGTACACGGCATCGTCAAACAATGCGGCGGCTCCATAACAGTATCAAGCGAACTTAATAAAGGGTCGTCGTTTCAGGTGTTCTTCCCGGTCATTCATCTGGAAGCAAGAGATAAAACCCAGCCCAGGGAAGCCCTTATGAAGGGAACAGAAACGGTGCTCGTAGTGGACGATGAGGAATCTATTGTCATGATTGCAAGCGAGGTATTGAGGGGACTGGGATACAACGTTGTAAGCAGTACAAGCAGCGAAGAGGCCCTGAGACTGTTCAGGGAAAGGCCCGGCAGGTTTGACGTGGTATTCACGGACATGACCATGCCGAAGATGACGGGTTTACAGCTTTCAACCGCCATACTCGGCATCAGGGCTGACTTCCCGATCATTCTTTCAACGGGGTATTCTGAAGGCATCAATGAAGAAACAGTGAAGAAATCCGGGATACGCGAACTGCTCATCAAACCCATATCTCCGGAAAAGCTTTCCCGGGCCATAAGAGAGGCGCTGGTAAAATGAGGAGTTGAGAAATACAGGGAAAAACATGAAGGACTAAAACCGTGCACGAAAAGATACTCGTCATAGAAGACGAAAAAGATCTGCAGATTATATACGCTGCCATTCTCGAAGAAGAGGGTTTTGATGTGTCCGTGGCAAATGATTTCAGCACCGCCATCGGGATACTGGAGACGCAAGCGGCAGAGGTAGTTTTCAGCGATATCATCCTCGGCGGCAGGACCGGTGTCGATATCCTCCGGGCGGTCAGGGAAAGGGGTCTTAACTGCCCCGTAGTCCTTAAAACCGGTATACCGACAGTTGAGACCGCGGCGGAAGCGGTCCGCCTCGGCGCTTACGATTATATACCCAAACCTGTTGCTCCCGAAACTCTCATCAGGGTAGCGTCCATGGCCCTGAGGTTTAAGAAACTGAACGACCAATATGAAGCTTCGCGCAAAAACCTGGAAGCGATATTCAGCAGTGTCAAAGACGCGATCATAACTGTAGATAAAAATCAGATTATCATAGAAATGAATGAGGCCGCTCAGGGCCTGTGCGGATTGAAAGACCTTGCGATCGGCAAGCCCATAGAGCCTCCCCTTTTGATCATGTCCCTCAGGTTTTGGTTTGTTGCTGCTATGATCCTGACGTCGATACTGCGCGAGACGTTGTCGCCTACCCGTTCAACTTTTTTGTCCTGTAACACCCGGAGCAGCTTGCTCTGCAGGGAAGGGGAGATGTCTCCTATTTCATCGAGGAAGATGGTGCCGCCTTCCGCTGTTTCGAACTTGCCGGATTTGTCCTTTATTGCCCCGGTAAATGCCCCCCTGACATGTCCGAAGAGCTCGCTGTCGAGAAGGCTTTCTGAAAGGGCCGCGCAGTTGACCTTGACCAGCGGCCCGTCTTTTCGTGTGCCGGTATAATGGATCGCTTCACCCACAAGCTCTTTGCCGGTGCCGCTTTTGAAAAGGCCGGCTGGAACAAGGCAAAGGCCGCAAGACTCCTCGATGTAAGCCGTGGCACATTATATAAATTGATCAAAGAACATAATCTTGAGGACCCCGGCTAACATCTCTGCCAGCCAAAAAAGTAATCCTCATTGAACACTTCGCTTATATTACGTTAAAAAGGTCTGACCTTATAATCTTTTCTCCAGCTCCCTGAATTAAAAGCACTAATCTGACATATCAGATATCCTGCATTGCCAGGCATCGATCTTGTAATGCTAAAAAGCAGCAGTAATTACGGGAGAGGATTTTTTGGGGAAGAAACAGGGAACAACAGACCTATATCAAGGCAGGCATGCCGGCAAGTCCGCACGTTCGCAAGTGACAATTTATGCGGCGGCGGCTGTCACACTTATTCTGCTGATAGCCGCTTCATTCATCGGGAACAGCCTCCTGAAAATTGCCGTTGTTATCGCCGTCTATTCTGTCTTCTTCGGTGCTCTTATTACTTCGATAAAAAGGGGCCGTGATAAAACAGCGGCAGCTCATGAAGAATGTCTGGCGAAACTGACTGCAAAAACAGACGGGCTGATAAATAACATAAAAAGCACGCTCAGCGACAAAGCTGACATGGTCCCGGTGCTTGTCAACCAGCTGCAGGAAGTAACGCAGCAGACTGAAGCCGCGGCCATGGATATCGGGGGGCGTTTTATGAACATAGTTGAAAGGGCAAGAAATCAGACGGCAGGCTCCGGAGGAATGTTTAACGGGGATGGCAGCGAAGATGCGCTCAACTTGAGCAAGACAGCCCTTACCGGAGTTATCGAAGGCCTGCAATTGTCTATGGTAATCGCAAATCAGGCCCTGAGCAGCATGCAGCAGATACTGAAAGAAACAGAGAGTGTGAAGAACATAGTGAAAGAGATAGGTTATATCGCCGGCAGACAAACCTGCTGGCCCTTAACGCGGCGATAGAAGCTGCCAGGGCGGGTGAGCACGGACGGGGCTTTGCGATTGTGGCGGATGAAGTGCGAAAGCTGTCCGAGAGGTCGGATGTTGCCGCTGAAGAGATAGGGAAGCTGACTTTAAAGATCGAGTTCGGCATCAGGGAAATGTCCGTAATAACCGAAGAAAGCGTCAACAAAAATAACAACATTTTTTCAGAGTCTGCCGAAATCGTCAACAGGACAATGGAAAAAATAGACACGACAATGAACGAAACAAAATCAAAGATAAGGGACATTACAGAAGAGACCGGGTCCCTTGCTACCGATATCAGCGGCATCATCATATCAATGCAGTTCCAGGACATAACAAGACAGCGCATTGAGCATGTCATTGAACCCCTTCTCAAGCTTAAAGCGGACATCGAAGAGCTATATACCATGGAATCAGAGCGTAACGTGCTTAAAAACACATTATCAGCCAAAGAAAAGTCAGGGGGGATCGGCTAGGGGAGTGAGATATGGGGAAAACAGTATTAATAGTCGATGATTCCGCTTCGATGCGGCAGCTTGTGAGCTTTGCCCTTAAAGATGCCGGCTATGACGTGATCACCGCAGTTGACGGCAAGGACGCGCTGGAAAAATTAGGCGGCACAAAAGTGGACATGATAGTGACGGACCTCAACATGCCGAACATGGACGGTATTACATTAATAAAAAATATCCGAAGCAGCACAGCCAATAAATTCACCCCTGTAGTCATGCTCACGACAGAATCCCAGGATTCCAAAAAACAGGAAGGCCGGACCGCCGGCGCAAGCGGATGGATGGTAAAGCCATTTAAACCGGAGGAACTCATACAGGTCATAAAGAAATTCGTGAGGTGACCCGCAGTGGCCTATTGCAATACGCCCTACAAATAGAAGACGATATGGCAGACATGAAAATTAAAAAGAACGGAAATAAAAATACACTGGACCTCAGTGGTGAACTGAATATAAACTGCGCACAGGAACTGAAGAACGCCCTTGTTCAGACTCTGAAGAATGCTGATCACGTTGTTCTCAATCTTGCTGATGTAACGGGAATGGACCTCTCATGTCTTCAGCTTCTGTGCTCTGCGCACAAGACGTCTGCAAAATCAAAAAAATCTTTTGTTATGAATGCGGCCCTCCCGGACGCATTAAAAGATGCTGTTAAAAGGACCGGGTATTCAGGGAACTTCAACTGTACAGCAGGGACTGTAATGAGTTGTCTCTGGAAAGGAATATAAAACATTGTCCGGCATTGACAAACATAAGGAAACATACAGGGAAGAGGCTTATGAACTGCTAACAGAACTTGAGTCAAGTCTTCTTGAACTTGAAGAAAGACCCGATGACATCGAGCAGGTTGGCCGTGCCTTCAGGGCCCTCCATACCATCAAAGGCTCGGGGTCAATGTTCGGCTTTGACAGGATCGCTGCATTCACTCATGAAGTGGAGACCGTGTTTGACCGCGTAAGGAACGGGGAAATCAAGGTCACAAGACAATTGATCGACCTGACCCTTTCGGCGCGGGATTATATCAAGAAACTACTAGACGGCACGGACATATCAGACAATGAAGAGGCCGGGGAGATACTTATTCCCCTAAAGAACCTTGTCCCCCAACCCATAGACAAGACTCTCCCCCTCTCCCCGGCCGCTTCTTCAAAAGGCGAGGCATGTGACGGTCCTGATCAGGGAGAGATCACTTACAGGATCCACTTTGGGCCGAATCCGGACATTTTCAAAAAAGGAATTGACCCTGTCTATTTGCTGGATGAACTTCATGCACTCGGAAGCTGCAGATCAATTGCATACGCAGATGCTATCCCGGAGCTGACAGACATCGATCCTGAGGCATGTTACACATACTGGGACATAATCCTCACCACGGATAAAGGGATCAACGCTATAAAAGACGTCTTCATCTTTGTTGAGGATGACTGCAAGATAACTATTGATGTCATCTATGACAGCACTAAGTTCGGTGAGGAGTTTGGCAACAAAAGGGTCGGCGATATCCTTGTTGAGCGCGGGTTTGTAACACAGGAAGACATCGACCAGGTGATAGTAAGGCAGAAACGCATAGGAGAAATACTGGTCGAGGCAAAAATGGTCGATCAGCGGAAAATCGAATCCGCATTGGCTGAACAGCAGCATCTTAAAGAAATAAAACAGAAAGAACAGCAGAAAGAGCAGCCCGTAGATGTTGCTTCAAGTATCCGTGTGTCCTCTGACAAGCTCGACAGTCTTGTGAATCTCGTGGGCGAGATGGTCACGGTGCAGGCACGCTTCAGCCAGTTATGCGCTTTTAAGAACGACCCTGATTTCCTTTCCGTTGCAGAGGAAGTGGAGCGTCTGACAGCAGAGCTGCGCGACCAGACAATGAGCATACGTATGCTGCCGATCGGCACGACATTCAGCAAGTTCAAACGCCTGGTGCGCGACCTTTCAAAAGAACTCGGCAAAGAGATAGAGCTTACAACGGAAGGCGCTGAAACAGAGCTGGACAAGACGGTCATAGAAAAACTCGGAGACCCGATGGTGCACCTGATAAGAAACTGTATAGACCACGGGATAGAAACCCCTGACATGAGGATCTCTGTTGGAAAACCGGCACAGGGTATGGTCCATCTGTCAGCCAGACATTCAGGTGCTTATGTATTAATCGAGATAAAAGACGACGGAGCAGGGCTGGATGCTGATGCAATACGCGCAAAGGCAATAGATAAGGGACTGATAGCGCCTGAGGATGAACTGACAGAAAAAGAGATATATTCATTGATCCTGGCCCCCGGATTTTCAACTGCAAAGACAGTCACCAATGTGTCCGGGCGCGGTGTGGGCATGGATGTTGTAAAGAGGGCAATAGACAACCTGAGGGGCTCAATAGGCATAAGCAGTCAGAAAGGTATAGGTACGACAATCACATTAAAGCTGCCATTGACACTTGCGATCATCGAGGGACTGCTTGTGCAAATCGGGAAAGAATATTTTATATTGCCGCTTTCAGTCGTCGAGGAATGTATTGAGCTTAGCCGGGAGGACATAGCAAATGCCCACGGCAGGCACCTTGCGAATGTGCGTGGACAGATAGTGCCCTACATACGTCTGCGTGAGCAGTTTGCGATCAATGGGAAGCAGCCTGAGATAGAGCAGATAGTGATAGCGGGTGTTGAGAGTCACAGGGTGGGCTTTGTCGTCGATAATGTAGTTGGAGAACATCAGACGGTCATAAAGACATTAGGCCGTGTTTATAAAGATATTGAAGGCATATCAGGCGCGACAATACTAGGTGAAGGAACGGTAGCGCTGATATTGGATATATCTAAACTTTATCAAATTATAGAAAGAGAGGAAGTGGTTCTATGAGTAGAAAATATTGTATTTCAATCAGTTGCTGTTGTTTCTTTTTTACCCTGTTTATTTTATCTGCCGCGTCTTATGCGGCACACCCGCTCATTACCGATGACACAGGAACACAGGGAAAAGGAAATTACCAGGTCGAAATAAACGCGGAATCCGGTTATGACAGGGAGACCGAAGATGCAGAGGATACAGAGGATGGGGTTACAGTCAAAGAGACAGGCCTGGAAGCAGCGGGCATACTTTCGTACGGAATAACAGACAGCATCGATATCGTATTCGGGGTCCCTTATCAATGGAACAAGGCATGGGAAGACGGGGATATGACTTCTGATTATGATGGAATTTCTGATATGTCCCTCGAATTAAAGTGGAGGTTTTACGAAGCTGAGGGCTTTGGCCTTGCACTGAAACCCGGAGTAACCTTACCAACCGGAAAAGAGGAGAAGGGTCTCGGCAATGGAAGGATATCATCCGGACTCACATTCATAACGACAAAAGAGATCGGGCCTTGGGCGTTTCATCTTAATCTTGCCTATACGCATAACGGATACAAACTTGAGGAAGACAGGGACGCCAACAGAAAAGATATCTGGCATGTATCGCTGGCCTCTGAGGTGGAAGTGGTCAGGGACCTGACTGCTGTCGCAAATATGGGCATTGAAAAGAACCCTGACAAGACCTCGCATGTTGATCCTGCTTTTGTATTGGGCGGTTTCGTCTATTCAATCACAGATGACCTTGACATAGATTTCGGCTATAAGGCCGGACTAAACAAACCTGAGACGGATTATTCAATCCTAGCGGGAACAGCATATAGATTTTAATTATGGAGGAAGTAAGGATGAAAATTTCAGATTGGAAGATCGGAATAAAGCTTTATGTAAGCTTTATAAGCATTGTTTTGATATTCACCGCAATCGCTGCCTATCAGATATTGAAAATGGGAAGTCTCGGGCAGCTGCAGGACCTCGGGGCCAAACGTTCCGCGCAGGCAATGACGATCAAGGACATTTCCGCCAGGCTCGAGGAGATTTACAGCGTCTCAGCGGACGCGGTGATAAACGGCAATCTCAAGGAGACCTACGCTGACATGGATAAGATAAAAACACAGGCACAGAAAGACATTGTGTCGGTACGGGAAATGGCGGACACGGCCGGGGAGAAGTCATCAGCGGATGCATTCGCAAAACAGTACGACAAATACATTTCCATAATCGACAACCAGCTCCTGCCTTTACTTGAAAAGGAAGGCAGTACTGATATGAGAAAGATACGAGCGCTGGATGATGAAATCGACAGGACCCGTGATGAAACCAAAGCCCCGCTGTCCGAGATAAACAAGTCCATGACTCAGGAGAGCGTCGAAGCTGATGAACTGTTTGACGCTACCAGGAAAGAGACCATCCGTCTCTCAATCATAATTTCATTTATCGGTGTGGCTTTTGCACTGATAGCAGCTTATCTGATCACCCGCACACTTACAACTCCGCTGCAGAAAGCCGTAATCGCTGCAAACCAATTGTCGGAAGGCGATCTGAAAATCGTTCTTGAAGCAGGAGGTAAGGATGAGACAGGGCAGCTGCTGAATGCGATGAAAAACATGATTGATAAATTAAATGGAGTTGTAATGGATGTTAAATCAGCAGCAGACAATGTCGCTTCAGGCAGCCAGGAGCTGAGCGCCGGCTCCGAGCAGATGTCGCAAGGGGCCACGGAGCAGGCAAGCTCGGTTGAAGAGGTCTCTTCATCAATGGAGCAGATGGTGTCCAATATCAGGCAGAACGCAGACAACGCGCAGCAGACAGAGAAGATTGCACTTAAATCTGCTAATGATGCAAAAGAGAGCGGCAAATCCGTTTCAGAGACAGTCGCTGCAATGAAGGACATAGCCGGCAAGATATCGATAATCGAGGAGATAGCGAGACAGACAAACCTTCTGGCGTTGAACGCAGCCATTGAGGCTGCAAGGGCGGGCGAGCACGGCAAGGGCTTTGCAGTGGTTGCATCAGAGGTTAGAAAGCTTGCGGAGCGCAGCCAGTCGGCAGCAGGTGAGATCAGCCAGTTATCGGCATCCAGCGTACAGGTCGCCGAGAAGGCAGGTCAGATGTTGGCCAAACTCGTTCCAGACATCCAGAAGACAGCAGAGCTGGTGCAGGCCAGCAATGAACAGAACGCCGGGGCAGAGCAGATAAACAGGGCGATACAGCAGTTGGACCAGGTGATACAGCAGAACGCAGGGGCCTCTGAGGAGATGTCTTCGACTGCAGAGGAGCTGTCGTCACAGGCAGAGCAACTGCAGAGCGCCATTGCATTTTTCAAGTCAGATGACACGGACAGAAATACCCATAGGGTACAAGCGGTAAGACAGGTTGCGCACAAACCTGTCCACAAAACAGCTATTGCTCATATAAAGAAGGCCATTGCCAGACCCGCCAGGACAGCAACAGCGAGTCCTGCAGGAGTTGCAATAGACATGGGTAACGGCAGTCATGACAAACTGGATGATGAGTTTGAGAAATTCTAAAAAAAGCTCTCAACATTCAGCGATCAGCTCTCTGCAAAGGGGAAAAATCCAAAAGCTGACGGCTGAAAGCTGATAACTGACAGCTTATTGAGAAAGGAGACGACAATGAGTACAGCTGAAATATTGGAGACAACGCAGTATCTGACCTTCAAGCTTGAGGATGAGGTATTCGCGCTTGATATAGCTAAAGTGCGTGAAGTGCTTGAGTATACGACCGTCACAAAGGTACCGAGGACGCCTGACTTCATGTGCGGGGTGATAAACCTCAGAGGCGGGGTCGTGCCGGTAGTTAACATGCGTCTAAAGTTCGGGATGCCGGATGCGGAGAAGACCGTCAACACCTGCATCATTATAGTGGAGGTGTCAATCGACGGAGAGACAACAGTGCTTGGGGCGCTCGCGGATTCCGTGCAGGAGGTAATGGACCTTGAGCCCGATCAGATAGAGCCCGCGCCAAAGATAGGCACGAAACTCAGGACTGATTTCATCAAGGGCATGGGTAAACAAGACAATAAGTTCATCATGATACTGGATATCGACAAAGTGTTTTCAGCAGATGAACTGGCGATGGTCCAGGACGCGGGTACTTACAAAACAACAGACAAGTAAGGGAGTGATTTAAGGAGGTAACCATGTTCAAAAACATGAAAATCGGGTTGCGTTTGGGTTTGGGGTTTGGCGTAGTCCTGCTGCTCTTTGTAATAAGCGGTGTAATAACAAATCAATATCTCAATATATCCGCCAGTGCTTCAAAACAGGTCAGGGATGAGACCCTGCCGTATCTGTTGTTGGCTGATGAAATGGTAGTTGACACCATTCAGGTGCAGCAGTGGTTGACCGATGTGTCGGCAACACACGATGCAGCCGGGTACAAGGATGCAGAACAGGCTGCAAGTGCGTTTAAGAGCAACATGGCAAAATTCAGAGAGATGTTCAGGAATGAAAACGATGCGGAGTCCCTGAATAAAATAAACGAACTGGAGACCTCCTTTAACCAGTTTTACGAAGATGGGAAACATATGGCAAATACCTATTTGACCAGGGGAATAGACGCGGGAAACCAGCTGATGGAAGAGTTTGATAAATCATCTGAAACCATGGCAACAAAGGTGAAAGAGTTTCAAAAACAGCAGATGGATGAAGCGAATACGAATACAAAAACCATAGTTGATGCAGTAGACAAAGTTCAAATGATAGTTTTAATAATCGGGGGTATTGCCATACTCCTTGGCGCTTTAGTTGCCTTCCTTGTAACCATCAGCATAACCAGGCCGTTAACCGAGGGCGTTAACATAGCCAATAAACTTGCTGGAGGCGACCTGAGCGTTAATGTTGATGTAAAGAGCAGGGACGAGACAGGTCAGCTGCTTGCGGCAATGAAAAATATGGTTGGAATAATAGGCGACACAATGAGAGATACCAACGGCGTGATCGATTCAGTTGAGAAAGGGAAACTGGATGTCCGGGCAAATGTCGCAGCCTATAAAGGAGGATGGTCAGCGCTGATAAACGGCGTTAATAAATTATGCGATGCCTTTGTCAGTCCGATCACGGTCACAGCAGACTATGTAGACAGAATAAGCAAAGGAGATATACCTCCAAAGATTTCAGACACCTACAACGGCCAGTTCAACGAAATTAAAGATAATCTGAACGCCCTTATTGATACGACAAATGAAATTACAGGGCTCGCAAAAGAGATTTCAGGAGGCAACCTTATTGTTGTTGTAAAAGAGCGGTCAGCGGCAGATGAGCTTATGCGTGCACTGGCCGCTATGGTAAAGAGACTGACAGAAATAGTAGCCGACGTAAAATCCGCGGCAGACAATGTCGCTTCCGGGAGCCAGGAGTTGAGCTCCAGTTCAGAGCAGATGTCGCAGGGGGCCACTGAACAGGCAAGCTCGGTTGAGGAAGTGTCCTCCTCAATGGAGCAGATGGTGTCCAATATCAGACAGAATGCCGACAACGCACAGCAAACCGAGAAGATTGCAATCAAGTCCTCCGGCGACGCAAGAGAAAGCGGCAAGTCTGTTTCCGAGACAGTCGCAGCCATGAAGGCAATAGCCGGCAAGATATCGATAATAGAGGAGATAGCCCGGCAGACTAATCTGCTGGCTTTGAACGCCGCGATTGAGGCTGCAAGGGCCGGAGAGCACGGTAAAGGCTTTGCAGTAGTTGCCTCAGAGGTGAGAAAACTTGCGGAGCGCAGCCAGACCGCAGCGGCAGAGATAAGCAGTCTGTCATCAAACTGCGTGCAAATCGCTGAACAGGCAGGTCAAATGCTTGCCAAACTCGTCCCTGACATCCAAAAGACGGCAGAGCTTGTGCAGGAGATAAGCGGCGCCAGCAATGAGCAGAATGCAGGGTCAGAGCAGATCAACAAGGCCATTCAGCAGCTGGACCAGGTTATACAGCAGAATGCAGGGGCCTCTGAAGAGATGTCTTCGACTGCGGAAGAGCTGTCGTCACAGGCCGAACAGCTGCAGAGCGCCATTGCGTTTTTCAAGGTAGATGATACCGGCAGAAATACCCCAGGGGCGCAGGTGGTAAGGCAGGCCGTACATAAGCCTGCTCATAAGACCGCTGTTGCTTATATGAAAAAACAGACCGTAAAGCCCGCAAAAGGAATAGTTGTCAAACCGGCTGGAGTTGCTCTCGATATGGGTAACGGCAGTCATGACAAACTTGATGATGAGTTTGAAACATTTTAATAAGAGATCAGCTCTCATCTAAGGGAATCATTTCAAAACCTTACGGCTGATAACTGAACGCTGACAGCTTTTTTAGAGGAATTATTATGCCTGATGCAATAAGCAACAGCAGTCGCAACGATGTATACGTACCATCTCTTGCAGATAAAGATTTCGCCCGCCTGAGCAGTTTCATCCATAATGAATGCGGCATAAAAATGCCTCCTGGGAAAAAGGTCCTCCTTGAGGCAAGGCTCAAAAAAAGGATGAGGAGACTGGGCATTCAATCGTTCAGAGAATACTGTGACTACCTGTTCAGTCCCGAAGGGGCGCAGAATGAACTGGTCCACATGATCGATGCAATAACAACGAACAAGACAGATTTTTTCCGGGAGCCAAGGCATTTTGACTATCTGGTGCAGACAGCCTTACCTGAACTGATCGGACTTTACGGAGCGGATATCAGGAGGGAATACACTATCTGGAGCGCGGGGTGTTCTACCGGAGAGGAGCCGCACACGCTTGCAATGGTGCTGAGCGATTTTGCGGAGCAGCATTACGGGTTTTCTTTTTCGATTATTGCTACAGACATATCAACAAGGGTGCTTGAGCATGCCAGGAGAGGCATATATAAGGAAGATGTCATGCAGCCCGTGCCGTCAACGATGAAAATGAGATATTTACTGGAAGGCAAAGATAGAAGCAAAGGACTCGTGAGGGTAGTCCCTCAAGTCAGGTCGCTGATAGAGTTCAGGAGGTTGAATTTCATGGACAGCGACTTCGGGATAAGAGGGCCTGTGGACATAATATTCTGCAGGAATGTCATCATTTATTTTGACAGGCCCACGCAGGAGAAGCTGATGAACAGGCTTGCCGGTCATCTGATACCAGGGGGGTACCTTTTCATGGGGCATTCAGAGACATTAAACGGTATGAAAGTACCGCTGCGGGCAGCCGGTCAAATGGTCTACAGGAAACCGTTATGAAACCGCTTGTTCTTATTGTGGACGACAGTCAATCCATCCGGAGGTATGTCAGGAGGACATCAAACTATTACGAAAGTGAAATTTCATGACAGTGTTTGAAAAGAAACAAAAGATCAAAGTTCTGATAGTCGACGATTCCTCGGTGGTGAGACAGACCCTTCAGGAAGTCCTCTCGTCGGACCCTCAGATTGAAGTAATTTCAACCGCGGGAGACCCTTTTATTGCCGCAGACAAAATAAAAGAGCAGGTGCCTGACGTCATCACGCTGGACGTGGAGATGCCGCGTATGGACGGCATCACATTCCTGCAGAAAATCATGAGCCAGCACCCTATTCCCGTAGTGATCTGTTCAAGCCTGGCCGGAGAAGGGGCTGATACTACCTTGAAAGCCCTGGAATACGGGGCAGTAGAGATCATCACCAAGCCGAGGATAGGCACCAGGCAGTATCTGGAAGAATCAAAAGTAAGTATATGCGATGCGGTCAAGGCCGCGGCAATGACGCGTTTAAAACGCATCTCTGTAATAAACCGTGCAGTTGCCCCGAAGCTGACCGCTGACGCGGTGATAGCAAAGTCAACCTCAAAGGCAATGGTGCAGACCACGGAGAAAGTTGTGGTGGTCGGGGCCTCAACAGGAGGGACCGAGGCGCTCCGTATCTTTCTTGAGGCCCTGCCCCTTGATTCGCCCGGCATAGTAATCGTGCAGCATATGCCTGAGAACTTCACTGCCGCCTTTGCGCGGCGTCTTGACACACTCTGCAAGGTGACTGTGAAAGAGGCTTCTGATAATGATTCGGTGATAAGGGGACAGGCACTGATAGCCCCCGGCAATAAACACACTTTGCTGAAAAGGAGCGGGGCAAGGTATTACGTCGAAGTAAAAGACGGACCGCTGGTGAGCAGGCACCGCCCCTCAGTAGATGTGCTGTTCAGGTCAACGGCACGCTACGCCGGCAAGAACGCTGTGGGCGTAATTATGACCGGAATGGGAGACGACGGGGCCAGGGGGATGCTTGAGATGAAAGAGACAGGTGCGTACAACATAGCGCAGGACGAGGACTCGTCTGTTGTGTTCGGCATGCCGAATGAGGCCATCAAACGCGGTGGCGTAGACAAGATATTGCCGCTGGAGAAAATCGCTTCTGAAGTCATCAGGTTATGCAGATGACGCCGGCTGATCGGGAAAATAGACATATGGCAAAAGACCGCAAAACAATAAATCAGGCAGCTATGGAAATTGTAATTTCCTCGAAGTCCCTCTGGATATTCATGATGAATCTCTCACGCCTTTTTTTGTAGCAACTTAATTTGCCCTTGATATACATCCGGTGATTATACAGAAAAAACACTTCAAAACAGGAGGTTGCAATCGCTATCACGGTCATTGATTCATTTATACTGGCGAATTCAGGATATATGTCAGGGTTCATCTTGACAATCAGGATTACCATAAAAAACAGGACGGCCACTATTATTTTAGTTATTCTGAAGACCTTCTTTTCAATCACCGACATTTCAAATGATTCACAGTAATCAAAGAGTCTGCCGGCGTTTTCCTTAAACGTGTCCCAGTCGCATTTTTTTGCATAAAAAAGCAGCGAATCCCGGTATCTGTTTATCTCTTCATTGAATTTATTGTAAAGTTCATTCTCCATGACGACATCCGTTGTCTTTGACAATAAATGTATTCACTTCTTAAATCTGATATCGGTATTATTACTAAATTCTTTAACTTTTTTTATGATGATAATCATACCGGGGAAACGTAAAATCGTTTAGGCTTTTATGATCTCACTTGCGTGTTTCAGATCTAACGGGAAGCGCATTTCTGAATTGATACCGTGGAGAGATAGCACAGGGTGGCTATTGCACTATTAATAATTCAGGATTGGTGTGAGGAATGAATATGGCACCGCTGAATTCCTTCATGAACTCAGGATCATCATGCATGTGTTTATAGGTAATCCCGTCAGTTATTTTGTCTTCCTGTTCCAGAAGACTGCTGTCCTCAAGTATCATCAGCGCCCCTTTTAACGATGAATTACCTATGGGGATGATTCGTCCGTCCGGCCAGTCCGGAAGAATTCCGATGCCTGCCGCCTTACGGACATTTATGCCATTCCCCAGCGCCCCCGCAACATATACCTTCCTTATATCACTGAACCGCAGTCCTACCGAGCGAAGCATTACCAGTAACAGCGTAAACATCGCTGCCTTTGATCTGAGGAAATTATCTATCTCGGTCTGCCTTATAACAAGTCCGTCACCGGATGCGCAGGAAAATGTAAAAGCGTATCCGCCATTAAGCATAGCTACCCCCTTATGTTCGGGATTTAATATGCCGTCATTACCAATTATTCCGGTACGGTACATTTCATACATAAGGCTCACCATACCTGAACCGCATATCCCTTCAGGCGGGGCATTGCCGAAGGTCCTGCACTCTGTCCCCCGATCGTGAATATCAACATCATAGATTATGCCGCTCTCAGCCCGTTTCCCTATTCCTGCTATTCCCTCCTCAAGTGCAGGGCCTGCCGCGCCTGCGCCCGCCAGCAGCCAGTCCCTGCTGCCGATTACAATCTCTGCATTCGTCCCGACATCTATAAGAATGCACGGTTCAACCGAGTCATACATGCCTGACGCAAGGACACCGGCCACAATATCTCCGCCGACATATATACCTGCATTGGGGAAAACATAGACAAGCGCCTCAGGATGTATCCCGACATGCAGGTCTGCGGCCTTAAAGAACCCGGGTTTCCGGACGACCGGCACAAATGGGAAAACCGGGATCCTGCTGATATCAAGCCCGAGAAAAAAATGGCTCATCACCGTATTCCCGGCTGCCGCAAGTGCATGGATTTCATGCCGGCTGATTCCTGAGTCATTACATAACTTATTTAGCACGGCATCGACTCCATCCATGAGACACTGATTCACCTCTTCTGCCTTGCCTGACATGGAATGATGCATGCGCGTAAGGATATCACTGCCGAACCTTATCTGCGGGTTCACTACTTTCGCTTCAGAGACAACACGTTGTGAGACATTATCATACAGGGCGGCAACAAGGTTTGTTGACCCAAGATCAAGCGCTACTGAATACGAGGAGCCGGCCGATATATCGATCAGCTTGTTGCCATATCTGCTTCTTCCGACAACACAGGAAAGTGCTCTCCCTGCATGTGAAGGAATTTTACGCAGGACCGACAGCGGGACATCAAGCAGCGCAAGACCTAGTACGTCCCTTATTCTTTGTTCGTCCGCCCGTCTATCATTATCTGATGCGGCGGGTAAAGTTATTTTTTCTAGAGTAATGAGTGAACTCATGGAACATCATTTTACCATAGAATCACAATCCAGGGGCTGGCCATACAGCAATAAATAACGCCGTTCATTCTTGCCATCAGGATATTCCTTAGCTATAATAAGGACATCTCTGGTAGCTTTTGTCCCTCAATACATAGTATGTTATTAAATTGTTTTCATTGTATGAATGTCTTATCAATGTCATATCCGATTTAAACATAACACGTTTTTCATGTATTACTATATTGGGACAAATGACAAATAAAAATATCCCTGAAAATTCTGTTAAGCTTTCAAAAGCACCCTTAAAATATCCGGGACCCATATCCATTCTAATAAATTCATTAATATTCAGTGCAAGTATGAACGGGTAAACGCTGTATCGAGCTGCCGTATATATATTTCTGCCATCATTATGGACGATATCAAAAAAAGGGTTTTAGAAGTCCTGCATAATTTAAACTGGCTTATGGAGTCTCATAACAGTTTTGCGGAACTGGTCGAGATAAGAGGAAGAAACGTAGTAGTGCGCACAGTCGGATATTGCGCTGAATGTGAAAGCGGCTGTGTAGATGTCGCCTTCAAGGAAAGGATGCCGGACATTAAACTGATTCACGAGTAATCAGATGCAGAGCTCTTGCAGTTTTCGCAGGGATTAAAACGCGGCAGCCGGCATTTCCCGCCAGAATTTTTTTCCCGGCATATGGAAAAAAGTCCCTTATGGTTTACAACCTCAATCATGGAATTCCCGCTTGTCCCATTATGTTTCATGAAGTTAGCAAAGCCCATCCATATTGGCACAGCCTGTGCTAATGTATTAGCAGGATGACCGGATCAGCATTCCGGAAAAGAAATGGAATTAAGGACATAACTGATATGAAAATGGAAGACCTGCTTAAACAAATCAATGAGATATGCAAGACCTGCATCAAGTGCGATCCATGCTGCACAGGGTATATGATTAAAAAAAAGCTGGAAAATCAAAAAGCCGGTTTAAGGGCAGCATAGCCTGAAACGACTGGAAATGTCACATTAATAGTTTTTGCTGATTTCCGCTTCACAGGACTATCGGACTGGCAATGTTGCCTGACGGCCTCACTGTTGTTTATAATATACGCGAAACCGACAGTACTAATATATTTTCATACTAAATATGATCAGCACCGTTAAACAATTTTTCAACAAACATGTTAAATCCTCACCTCAGAATGCGAATAGCGTCTCAGAACACTCGCTTCAGATCGCTACAGCCGCTCTCCTTATTGAAATGATGCGGGCCGACTCGGAACTAAGCGGTGATGAACAGATAAAGATAAAGAAAACGATCAGGACAAGATTTAAACTTACAGATACAGAGACCGCCGACCTCCTTCAGCTTGCTGAAGAAAAAATCTGGAAATCAACGGGCTATTTTGAATTCACGTCCCTGCTGAATAAAGGTCTCAGCCACGATCAGAAGATAAAAGTTATAGAGCATTTATGGGACGTCGCCTTTGCAGATGCAATACTTGATAAGCACGAGGAATATATGGTCCGCAAGATTGCCGGACTGATACATGTCTCCCATAAAGACTTCATTGAAACCAAACTCAGGGTAAAAAGAAAGCTCCAGCAGGCATGCTGAAATAAGTTGTAAGATTTAAATAGTCATTGCCCGTTATGCCTTGTGGTTTTATTATTTGAGGTATGCATTATCGGGATGAACCATTCTAGCCGACCTGAAACTCCCTTATTTCGACACTTCCCTGTTCGTTCCTGAAGAAATAGAATGTCTTCCTGAAACCTTCCTGCCCCGGAGGACGTATCCGAAATTCTACCGGATAGCATTTATCTTCTTTTATATATTTTCCCCTGCGAAGTATTTTAACATCAACTTCTTTCCCGCTATAAAAAAAAAGATAATAATCTTTCACAAGCCTGACTGCTTCGTCATCTGACGGAGACCACGATGTGCATCCCACATTCAGGGAAAACGCAATCGAGATCAGCAAACAACTTACAGCTAACCTTTGCATTTTATCAATCCAATCCGGAGCTGCACGAATATTTTCTCCGCAACTTTGATTCAAGTATATCAGAGGCCGGCAGAAAGTCAATGGACGGCATTATTATTAGCAATGAAAAAGTTCCCTGGCAAAAAAGTAATGAAAGATAGGATAGGCTGTCAATCTTTCATAAAGTCTACGGAGAGGCTTAGGGTGGGATTGTGACATGACTTTAGAAAGTAAAAATCCGTAGATATTATTGTCTTGTACCATCCTATTGTATAAGTATATAATTCATAATGTAATAAAATACAAGGGGATAAAATATGGGGACACCGGCCATCATTCCAACGGAAGTTGTAGAAAGCAAAAATACTTTTTCACTTATCAAATGCTGATTAACATGATTAAGATAAAAAATCATAGTTAATCATTTAATCAAAGTCCAAGACTGAGATAGTGAAGATTTTATGAAAAACTTTTATGCGCACAGTATTAAAGGCAAGCCGGTTGATGAATGGCATCTGCTTGAGGAGCATTTGAAGGGGACGGTGGAACTTGCGAAATCGTTTGCGGATGCGTTTGGCTCAGGGGAATGGGAGTATCTGGCGGGGTTGTGGCATGATGTGGAGAAGTATCCAAAAATATCTTGATATATAACATATTGAGAGATAAAATGTTTCATCAATCTTTTAATCAGGAGGGGACGGATGGAGACAAACATAGCAGTTTTTAGGGGCAAAAATGTAAGGAGACTCTTACATAACAACGAATGGTGGTTTTCTATCGTAGATGTATGTGGGGCTCTCACAGAAAGCGCCGATGCGGGAGCATACTGGAGGAAGTTGAAACAAAGACTCAAAGAAGAAGGAAGTGAAGTCGTGACATTTTGTCACGGGTTGAAGTTGACTGCCCCGGATGGGAAACTGAACTTCCCCCGATTTCTCGGACACTCAGATAGGTTAGGAAGCCATAGCCTCCAGCTCAAAGGATATCGGGGAGCGATACCCCAGAGTTGAGTGCC
>JAGVNU010000098.1 GCA_020053105.1 Thermodesulfovibrionia bacterium | reverse complement strand
TTTCTTAACCTGTTGGGTGATATTTTATATCATCCCAATCCCTTTAACCAGAAGGGGGTTTTGCTTCTTTTTCCGTTTCTATATCTGTTTTAGGGTATGAACCCCTATTTTTTCCCAGGACATGCAGAGCTATATAAAATCATGCTATCAGGAATGATATCTTTCCATTCATTAGAGTAGGAAGAGAAGGCCGGATTATTGCCGTTATGTTCTTCTAATATCCGGAGCTTGATTTGAGAGCAGTTGATTGCCAGCACATCGACAAAGTCCTTTTTGTTAACAGATGCTTTGACAATTAAGTTAACAACATGTTCATACGGATAGGAGATATTGTCAGGAGCAATAAACAAAGGAACACCACTTTTGGTGCTGCCAATATGCTTCCATTTTTTTAATAAATCGGCTGTAGTAATGCCCGGGGTTGCTGATGAATTATTCTGAGTGTTCCTGGATTTGTCTCGCTTAACAAGTAATACAACATTGGGCATCTCCCGCATCTTGACGGCCGACCCGGTCTTTTTTGCCCCTTCCTTTTTCTCTTCAAAGGCGGCCATTACTTCCTGTTCAACTTCGGGGATTTTTTTACTCTCTGTAACTGCGACAGGCGGCGTTTCTTCGCGTTTGACAATCTGCATGGCTGAAGGTTGTTTCTCTGTCTTTACTATCGGCTTATATTCAGGCATCTTTTTGGTCTCAATGACTACTACAGTTTCCTGCGGCTTTTCGTTTTGTATTGTCCGGAGGTTGTTTAAGGTCTCGTCGATGTTTGCAATTAAATCAATTTTTCTGTTCTTTTCAATCTTGTCCTGAAGCGGTTTTTCTCCGGGACCTGTTTCAGTTCTGACTAAATTTGCATTATTAACCTGAAGAATATTTTTTACTGTTTTATCCGCCTCAGCAGGATGTGCGACATATTCTGTCTTTTGGTTTTTCACCTCAGCAATAACATTAGATTTGGACGGTAGAATACCTGCTGAATCTCCCCTTGAAGATACCTGAAGTAAATCTACTGCTTTGTCCTGTTCGACCGGAGGTACATTGTCTGCCTTAGCATTCCGGGCTGGTGACGGCACTGATGGTTCATTTAAATCCCGGCTGCTCATTTGAGCATTATTTGAGGCGGAAATATCTTCGTCTTTTTCTGTATTGATGTAGTCTGCGGATTCTGTCACAGTCAGCGTAGAGGAATTATTGAATTTTTTTATCATCACTGGCAAAGCAATCGCGAAAATAATTATAACAATCGTTGCTAACGGGACATATAACCATAATTTCTTCTTCCGTCTCTTTTCTATGGCGGCTATATTATATTTTGCCTGAGCTGCATCTCGCCTGGAACCCGCGTCAAAATTCGCAGTGTATGGCTTTTCATGGTCGGGGGCTGCTTCATTAATTTTACCAATATGCGCTATCACTTCAACGGCTTTATTATCAACGGGTCCTTGCAGTATTCCGGGATGTAATTCTATATCCCTCAAGAGAGTTTCTTTGAAGCGCTTTTCTGGATAATCTGTATATTCCTGCGCGGGCAGGTCTTTTTTGCCATTATCATTGCCTGTACCATATACGTCCTTGGCAATAAAGGTTCTTTCCGAGTCCGTAAGTTCACAATGTGCGGCATCCTTTAAGGCAATGCAGTCAGTCTTTGTAATGCGTACATCGGCAAGCGGATTATCCCTTGCCACGGCGCCAAGCATAACCTCCGGCATTTTCTCTTTTTCAGTTTCCGGCACGCTTTCAGTGTCTTTGCCTGTCAGCTCCGGTTTATTTTCCGCATCCCTTACTGCCGACATTATTTTTAGTATTTTTGCTTTCTGCTCCTCATTAACATTAAGAAATTTTATCCCGATTACATATTTGTACCATGAATGGTTCCGCCAGACCACTTCTCCTGGAATATCAACCGTCAACTCTGCGTCTGGGTGCTTAAACCTGAATTCCATGATGTCTCCACGCTGACATTCAATGGTTTGGGCCTCGATACTGAATCCGTCAGTAGAAAGGTCCCTGGTTATTCCTATCGAAAATCCGCCGTTTGATCGCAGCGGTTTAAATTCTACGATAAGAAAAATATCGTACCTTTTTAATTTTCTCTTGTCGTATATCATTATTATTTGTCCGTAGTTATTCTATCCTGTCTGTATTATTCGGCATTTCCAGAAATATATTTATTATATTGCATTGTTATACAAGATTAATATGGCAGTAGAATGGAGAGACCACTGATTAAAGGAAGCGATGCATTTAGAATAATGCTGCCTGCAACTTATTGAAATATAAAATGGAGTAAATTCAAGGCCTTTCTTTGCCAGAAAGTTTCAGCAAGCCCCACCCTCCACAAATTATGCTCTTTACGCATCTTCAATATTGTGGGCCCCTGAGAGTCATTATGTGTAATTATTATTTCGGCCTCATCTTTCCTTATAACACCCATTTCCCACTCGCTGTGCTCAAGTACCATATCAGCATCGAATGATCTGTGAAAGGAATTCCAGTAATTTGCAAACATTCTTCCCCTGCTGTTAAAGTCCTTAATAATATCTTCCCGGTTTATCTCTCCATTTATTTTTCTGGTGACCTCATATACATCATGGATAATTACCTTATGCGAGTTTTCAGACAATGAATCCCATACGGCATCATATTCGCCATCTTTTAAATAGATGAAGAATTTTTCTGCTGAACTGAGAATCGGGGCAAGCGCTCTGTATTCATCATCATGTGCTGCAGAATTATTCTCCAGGGCAAGATGGCTCATTATAAAAAAAAAGATAAATAAAAGGCATTTGTTCATATAACCTGTGCATTCATGATACTGCATAATAATGCAGCTGCCTCAGATCAGTGTGCCCCGATCAAATCAGATGTAAAAATTATGCAACTCAAAAATATAATTCAATAGAACCGGTTCCTAGTGATTTGAGGTACTGTCACTGCCTCCGCCACCTCCGCCGCCACCACCTCCGCCGCTGAGAGCCAGGCCAAGGCCCGCAATCGCTGCAACGCCAATTGCAATCCATGTGATGGTCCCGCCGCTGATACCGGCTGTGACTGTCCCTGCAGCAGCCTCACCGGCTTCCATTGCAGCCAGGGCATTTGCCACTTCGGTCAATCCCGCCTCATTAAGGACTGAGATCAACTTCCCTTTCTCAGCGACCACATATCCCAGTATGTTCCCTGATTCTTCGTCTACTATCGGCAGGGCCACTTCTGAGCCTTTAAGGGCTGGGGCAGTCTCCCCCTTAACATAAGTTCCCCCGGCCTTTGCTGCCAGCTCCTTTGCCACTTCCTCTGCTTCTATTTTCTCTGACACTTTCTCTGCTGCTCCGATTTCTCCATCCCGTGAATATGCCCGTGGGGTTAGACCGATGTTAAACACGATGAGTGAACAGACCAAGAATACTACGACTATTTTTCTCATTTATTATCTCCTTTAACTGGAACCAGCTGCCTTTATCTATAAATTATTTTCCCGTCTTTGTCAATCAATATTTAATTTCTTCCCGTTGGTACTGTCTGTTCGGCGTCTCAGAAAAGAACAACCGCGACCCCTGCGGTGACCGCAATCTGGTAAAGAATCTGGGTCAGGTCTTTTGTCTCCCTCAGCCACGCGATACGGTCAAGTTTTTCAGGCACCACAATCGTATCGCCGGGTTCTATGTTTTTTGTCTCTTCGCCAAATGTCTCCCATCTGCCTTTTGCGTTATTCCAGTTTAAAATGCCCGTGAATAACTTCCTTGCCGTGCCGTCGACCTTAAGGACATAAATATTGTCCTCGTCCGCAAACTTTGAATACCCTCCGGTCATCTCAACATAGTCTTTATAATCCAGATTCCCGGAATAGATAAAGCTTCCCCTTGACATAACTGCGCCGACTACATTTACTACACTGCTTTTCATCGGGACATGAATGCTGTCGCCGTTTTCCAGCGCTATATCGTATCTGCTGCCTTTCAATAACCTGAGATGAGCGAGTTTTATCGACATCCTGCCGGAAGCCTTTAAGTTCTTGAGAGACTCAATAAATTTCTGTTTGTTCTGCAGTTCCGCTTTCTTTGCCTCAATTTCTTCTCCGGACAGGGCCTTTGACATCTGCAATGAGCCTTCGGAAAATATTTCACTCTCAAGCCTTAAAATCATTTCGTCAAGACTCTTCTGCTGCAGCCTCCTGACGTCTTCCCTGGTAAATACCGCTCCCCTTAAATACGCGTTATCCGTATAGCCTCCGGCCCGTTCAAGGACAGATGACAGGGTTTCTCCTTTTTTAATACTATACTTGCCCGGGAAAGCGACCTCCCCGGAAACATCAATATACCTCTCGTCCTTCCAGTCGGGAATGCGTTTTACAAATAACCTGTCGTATGGTTTAAGCAGGATGTTATGCTCCGGGTCATTTTTCAGGGCAGCCCTGAGGTTCATTTTTTTGTGGCCTGTTGTTACGCTTTTCCCGCTGTCAACCGTAAATGAAGATACCTCGGCCTCATCAAGGTAGGCAGATTCATTCACATTCCCGGCGGAGAATATAAGATCACTGACCCGCATATCCACAACAAGCGGATACTGTCCGGGCCTACTGACATCTCCATCGACAGAGACTGTCTGCCTGCTCTTGTCTTCCCAAATCGAGTGGATAACGATTCTGTCCCTGTCCCGGAGAGCCAGATTTTCTTTTGCATCTTCAGCCATCGCCGGTCCTACACTGAAATATATTTGAGAAATGTCCCCCAGCTCATTGACCCTGAATACCTCACCTTTGTCGAGACTGGCATCTTTAGTCAGTCCTCCTGCCTCCATTATCGCATCTTTTACGCTGTGGTTACTGAGAAGAGCATACACGCCTTTTCTTCTTACCTCGCCCTCTATTGTTACTGTGGGTTTGTCCCGGAAAAACCAGGTGGAGAAAACATAAACTGAATCCTGCGGCTCCAGGGGCATGTTGTTTGAATTATCATGATGCACCAAGAGCTTCCCAAGATGAAAAGGGATGAGCTGGGTTTCGAGTCCGGGAGGAACAAGTCTTTTAATCAGGGCATAATCGAAATAAGTCTCTTTGAGCAGGGCCGATGTATCACTGATAAGGTCTCTAACCGTCATCCCGGGTTTATATTCATACTTTCCGGGCCGCTTTACATTACCTGCAAGATAGACCGCATTACCATCCTTGTCTACTATGGGAAATACCTTTACCAAATCCCCATCCTGCAGTTGAAAGGCCCCGGATTTGGTAAGGTGTTTATCATCAAAGTCAATTACGACCTGTCTCTCATTTTTTTGTATCCGTTCCACCTGGATCTGTTGTGTGTAGGCGCTGGGAATGAGACCCCCCGCCATATTAAAAAGGCTCAAAAGATCATTGTCTTCCTTCAGTTCATAAATGGCTGGCCTCCTGACATTCCCGGCAATCCCGACAAGCGGGCCGGCCGGGCTGATGAATACAACGTCACCTGACTGCAGGGCGCTGTCCTGCGATTTGTCTCCCTTCAGGAGGAAATCATAGAAATCCATTTCAGCGGCTGTCTTATTTTTTCTCTTCAGCCTGATATTTCTCAATGAACCTATTTCTGTTGGTCCTCCTGCGGCAAGGAGCGCATTCGTAATCGTGGAGAAAGAATCCAGGACATAGCTGCCCGGCCTTCTCACCTCTCCAAGCACAAATACCTGAATGCTTTTCAGAGACCCCATGGTTACATTACTGTTGGCGCCGATAATCTGGTCCGTCTGTTTGGCAATCAGGCCCTTCAACTCATCAAAACGCATTCCGCTCACCTGCAGAGGGCCTATCTGGGGGATAGCAATATTTCCGTCCCTGTCAACGACGAGATCATACTGTGCGTTTACCCTGCCCCAGAGCATTATCCTGACTTCATCCCCCGGCCCCACAATATAATCAGACGATACGGGGACATCTTTTTGCGGGATCAATGATCGCTCGTCACCTGAGAAAAACTCATAACCAAAGGGCATTAACTCGGTAGAGATGTCCTGGTATGATCCAACAGCGCGGTATCTGTCGAATAAGGATTTAACATGTCCGCTGTCATCATCTGCTTTCAGGGTCTTCTTCGCGTCATGATCGCTTTGCTGCTCCCTTTTATCAAGGATTTCTTTTCCCTTCACGATTTCTTCAGGAGTCAGTCCCTTAAATTCAGCGTGTTCTTTTAATGACTCGATTATCTCCGGGGGCATTATTGCGCTAGCTTTGTCTGTTTGCATACCGTCAGCGCTGCCTTTTGGAGACAGGGCATGCAGCGCCTCCACAGTGCCGGGGATATTTTTTGCCTGAGCATAAACGACTGAAGGCAATAACATGATGTATATATTTAAGATAACTGTTACGAGAAACAGATAATGCCTGATTCGTTGCATGACCGACTCCCTTTGATATAGAGTAACGTGCGTAAACTATTTACTGCGTTCAGCTTCCTGGTGTTTGCCTGGATTTTTTCTGCTTTCGATATGTTCCATAATAAAGGCCAGACATATCCCGCCAAGCAGCGATATCATAAAAGTAAAGACGATATTCGATATTATTTGCGGCTTAATATTCCGGTCAGGTATTCTGGGCGGGTCCAGTATTTTGAAGGCAAAATTTTCTTTGACTTCTGCCATCATCGATATCTCTATCTGCCTTGCAATCATTGCATAGATCTTCTGTCTTATCAGTGGGTCTGAATTTTTATCAATCAATGATTCAAGATATTTTTTATTTGTATCTGCGACCCTCTTTGCCTCACTGCTCATATAATCCGTCAGTTCTGTCAATATGCAGGTCAGAATTCCGGCTGACATCTGAGGGTCCCTGAATTTAACGCTAAGTTCGATAATGCCGGCTTTCTTGTTGTCTCTTACTTTATATATAGTCTTTTTCAAGTATCTGATCCCGTCCCATATTTGTTCATTTTCATTTTTCGCCTTGGCCTTTTCACCAAAAAATACGGGGACAAGGTTGTTCTTCACTATTACCCTCTCCATCAGAATATTGCTTTGAAGCAGACTAATTAACTCTGAAGCATTCGATGTCTGGTTTGACATTATACCAAACTGTAATGCTACAGAACTTATACCATCCTGCTCCTGCGACTGAACAACAGGTATGATAAGGGCCTGTGCTTCATATGTCTTCGGAGAGAGATAAGATATTATAGCGGCAGCGGCTACAGCGATGGCCACCGTAATAATTATCAGTTTCTTATGCCTGGCGAGAATTTTAATATAGTCCAGGAGATTTATTTCATCACTGCATTCTTCTTTTTCCTGCATATCATCCATTCAAACGGTTTGACGTTTCAATAATATTTAAAATGCTGTACGGATTCTGCTTCCGGAAGCAGACCTGTTATTTTTCTGAAGACCGGCATATTGACACAAGCTTCATTATTCTAAATGGGGATATCTTTTTATTCAAGGCGACATTCGATAGTTACGAACATCCCCATTTCCTGTCGTCTGCTGCGAATTGCAGATTGAAAACACTCGCGGTTGATTAGTGAGAATATTGCTTTCAGGCTTTTATTAACAGAATGATCTGAACGGGATTAAATTTGTTTGTCGTTTCCGGACGTCTTGAGAACATATAATGGCTTTTTCTGACCTTCATGATAAGAGCTGACAAGCATTTCTCCCAGAAGTCCCATACCGATAAGCTGTATCCCGATTATTACTAATAAAATGCCGAGAAGAAGTAATGGTCTGTGGCCTATCGCCTGTCCTGAAAACCATAAGAGCATAAGGTAAACATTAATAATGAAACCCGCTATGCCGCATGCTAATCCAACAGGACCGAAGGCCTGCATGGGCTTGGTGGAAAAACTCTGAAGAAATTTAACGGTTATCAAATCCAGAATTACCATCAACGTCCGTGATATCCCGTACTTGGATTTACCGTGGCGTCTCGGGTGATGAACAGTTTCAATTTCTATTATCTTTATTCCATACCAGCTTGCGACTGCAGGGATGAATCGGTGGAGTTCTCCATACATATTCATATTTTTAACTACCTCGGCCTTATATGCCTTCAGGCCTGATCCATAGTCACGGAGTTTGACCCCGGTGACCCAGCTTATGAGCCGATTGGCAATGATTGACGGGAATCTCCTGATAATGAAAGGGTCTTTTCTCTTTTTTCTCCAGCCGTTGACGACGTCATATTCACCGATCAAAGAAACCAGCTTTGGAATGTCCTTTGGATCATTCTGGAGGTCTCCGTCAATGGTAACAATAACATTACCTCTAGCATGGTCAAAACCTGCTGCCCATGCCGCTGCTTTGCCGAAGTTCCGCCGGAACCTGAGCAATCTTACCCTGGCATCTTTTTGTTCAAAGGGCTCAAGAAGCTCCAGGGTCCTGTCTGTACTGCCGTCATCTATAAAAAGGAGTTCATAATCTTTCCCGTCACTATCCATTACTGATTTGAGCGATTGATACAGTTCCTCTATGTTTTCTTCTTCGTTGTGCAGGGGGATTACGACGGAAACTAACATATATTCCTCTCTTTCAATATGATTTAAAGAAGTCTGAAATAATTATAACTCACTGTTCACACAATAAAGAACCCTGCAGTGCCTGCAGGGTCCAGGAAAACCCCTTATAGTAAACTTGATTAATTGAGTTACACCTTTGAGGCAAAAATCGTGTTATATATGATTCTCACGCTTTCAACGGCAGAAACTTTGTAAGGATATATTCTGTACCTGTAAACATAACCCTTCCAGAACTTTCTTATACTATTGTATACGGGACGGAGAGGCAATTTTATCAGAACGTTCTTGATCAAAGGCATCATCCAGGGGAACTCAACGGCCACACCGAGCAGATGCATGAAGTTTTCAAGCTGCGGCCTGTCCTTGAGCTCAAGTATTATTCTTTCATGGTAGGTTTCCGGGAATTTGATGTTAGGATTGAAAAATCCGTTTGCGACCGAATAATCGTATATCTCAGTCTTCGGGTATGGGGTCATAAGGAAGGCATCGCAGAATGTCGGTTTGCATTGTACGGTCAATTTCCACGTTTCCATAGCAGTCTCCAGTGTCTCATGGGGTGCACCGACAATGTTATACATGGAGAACATTACTTTCTTGTCCCTGAGGATTTTCATGCCTTGTATGATCTGCTCTTTTGTCATTTTCCTGTTTAAGACTTTATTTCTGATAAAATCATTGCCCGACTCTACGCCGATTCCTACATAAAAGATACCGGCCTTTATCAAATCATCGATTACCTCCTCTTTAATAATCTCAGGTCTCATTAGGCAGTAAAAAGGTAATCCTATTTCTTTTGGATATTTTTCGGCAAATTCTTTGATCCATTTAGGTTTTACTGTGAGGATTTCGTCTCTGAATATCAGATATTCAATCTTTGGATAATCCCTTTTTAATTGTTTAAGCTCATCAATCACATGGTCCACGCTTCTCTGGCGGAAAATCGGGTCTCCCTTTAAGCGCATTTTATGGAGCTGATGGTTATGACAATAGGTGCAGTTGAAAGGGCACCCCTGGCTTGTCATTACCGTAGCGGTCCTTGCCAGCTGGTAGTCCTTGTACCTGTTATAAAGACTTCTGTCCGGAGGAGGAAGGATGTCAAGGTCTTTTATAAGCGGCCGCTGTTCATTCTTATATATCTTTCCGTCTACCTTGACCCACCAGTTTTTGACATTAGAAATGTCTTCTCCCTTTTCCAGCTTATTGATAAATTCCGGCATCGCTTCAAACCCTTCTCCCCTGCATACAGCGTCTACGCCGTCTTCCTCGATCATTTCAGGGGAAAAAGTCACATGAGGTCCGCCAAACATGGAATAGAGTTTAAACTTCTTTTTTAAACGCCTGTTCCAGTCCAGATATGTATTCTGGCCAGTGCTGAAAGTTGTAAATGCGACAATGTCAGGTTTAAACTCCATACAGGTTTTCTCAACTTCGTTATAATTTACACCTGCGATAGAAGTCTGATGCCCGTCCTTCTTAAGAACCGCGGATAACCACATGGGCCCAAAGGTGACAAATCCACCGCTTAGCAACATTGTTCTATCGATATGTGCAATGAATAGGATACGACTCATGGTGATGATACCCCCTTAAGGCGGATTAATAACAATATTAAGTTATATTATCTTTTTCGCCCTCTATTGTCAAGAATCTTTACGTAGTAAAATTAATAACTTAACCAAGTTTACGTTTTGTGATATAGAAGTTTATTTCGGGACAGCGCGTCTATCATGTAGTGATATGGTAATGCCTCTGCCTGACGGATTTTCATCGCATACCTTATGGTATATTAAAATTGAAATCTACATGTCAGGATGTCTGATCGGTCTTGGAATTGTTTGTTCTGAACAAAAGAGGACGGGGCATATCGGTGTATAAAAAATGACAAAGATTATTCAGCCGCTGGACATTTATAAAAAACTGCCGCGCTCCAATTGCGGCAGGTGCCCTGCCGGGAGCTGTATGGCGTTTGCAGTTCAGTTTCTCAGAAGGATGGTCCCGCTTTCTGAATGCAGGGAGATAGATGAACATTCAAAACTGGCAATTGAAGAAATGCTGTCAGATCCGGGGGACTGGAAGGAGAGAAGGTTTAAAGAATTGTTTGATGAGATTTCTGCAGGAGGTTTTTCCTCCGTGGCCCGTGACACAGGCGCCGTCGTTGATTGTGATCTCCTGAAGATAGTATATATGGGCAGGGAAATAGTATTGGGCCGGACCGGGTTTAAAGACGCTCTCGATATAATGGACAGGCTCCTGATTCTCATGTATATCAAACAGGCGGGCAGCGGGGGCCTGTCAGGTAAATGGGCTGCATTCAGGGATTTCAAGGACGGACTGATCAGGTCCGAAAGTTTCCATGGAGCATGTGAAATTCCACTAGCGAAAATGTTTGAACGCAGCAGGGAAGGGACAATAAAGAGGCTGACGGCATTAGGCGCTGAAAAGGTAAAAGGATACGCAACAGAACACAGCTATGTTATATACGCTCTTCCAAAACTTCCCCTGCTCGTCCTTCTCTGGCCGGGGGATGAAGAATTCGGGGCAGACTGTAAAATCCTCCTGGACTCGACAGCTACCGTATTTCTTGATGTCGAAGCCCTGCTTTATCTTGGAATGGCTCTGGTAAGGAATATAAAAGGCGACTAGATGCCGAATTCAAGAAAATACTGATGCTGCAGCAGGTCATGGGACTTAATCAGGCGGTAACCGGCCTTCAGCAGTTCTTCTATGACCGATTCTTTAGCCATTTTATGTTCGCGCGGAGGGCCAAAATCCGTATCCTTAATAAAGTCAACGATTACTAACCTGCCGCCCGGCTTTAAGCTTGGGGAGACATTCCTGAAATACTCAAGCCTGTTTTCAATATGATGGTATGTGTCACAGAGAAAAATTACATCTACTGAATGGGGGCCGAGCTCCGGATTGTCGGTCTTGACAACGCGTGCCTCATAATTACTGAGATTAAGTTTCTTCGCGTCTTCTTCCATGTATTTCACCATTCCCGGTTCGATGTCCAGGCCTATGGCTTTTCCGGACGGGCCGACTGCAGCCGCTATGTGTCTTGTAAAATACCCGGTCCCAGCCCCGATGTCTGCAACCACGTCACCTGGTTTCAGGTCCATGGCCTTCACCACTTCCGCGGGTCTCTGCCATTTGTCCCGCTCCGGGTCTTCAAACCGCTTGATCCATAATTCGATATCAGAGAACCTCTGCTGGGTCGCGGACGGGTTTTGTTCCTTGTTGTGCTCCTGACTATAAACACTACCGCTCAGCAGACTTGCAAGCAGTATGGAAACAATGGCTGAAATAATATATTTGTCCCTATGCGAGTTGTTTCGCATAATTCCTCCCTTTCAAAAAAATTGGCGCGCCCAGGAGGAGTTGAACCCCCAACCTTCTGATCCGTAGTCAGACACTCTATCCAATTGAGCTATGGGCGCGGCCTTAATCTATTTTGTCGTATCACATTAAATGCCGGTGATTCGTAATATCCTCAGCATTTGTGAAGAATTATTATACTTAATTCCACGCATATTTTCCCTTACGCTCCCCAATTGACATTTGTCCCGATAGTGATAACCTTTATTTAGGTACATATGATGTACTGCGGGAAACCATTATTGGAGGTGATGATATGGAAAAGAACGTCGGCATAATTGACAGTAACGTAAGAACTATCCTGGGTATCATCTTTATTGGTATCGGACTCTTTTCCCAGCTGGGCACAGGGCTGAAAATAGGAGCATTTGCCGTAGGGGCAATTGCCCTTGTAACTTCATTTGTCAGATTCTGTCCTCTCTGGAAAGTACTCGGGATCAGCACCAGCGAGGAAGGGAAGGCAGAAGGAACTGAAAAACCTGTAGAAAGAACTGCAGGGCAGGAAGAGAAGACAAAAGAGGGGGAGGGTAAGCCATCAGGACATTAAAAAGGAGCTTCCGTCCTTTTTCCCATTAATTTCACAATAAAACACCTGATCAATGTGATCAGGTGTTTTATTGTGAGGTCTTAAGCTGGGTTTTGATGTACTGGGCCAAGAGAGACTGCTCTTGCTAAAGTTGAAACACTGCATGGAGCGGCCCCGCTTAAAAAACGATTTGAATTTTTCGTGACAATCGTTAACATGAGGTTTATAATTTTTCTATCAGCAAAACCAGGTTCATTCTCATAATGCCGCATTTCAGTATGTTGATAAATGAACAGGAAAACAATCAAACAGGAGAAATACAATGGCAAAGTTATTTGAACAATCCTCAATCAATGGAATGGTCCTTCAAAATCGCCTGGTCCGCTCTGCCACCTGGGAAGGGATGTGCAGGGCTGATGGCCGGCCTACGGACAAACTGATCAGCTGTTACCGTGAACTTGCACGGGGTGGGGTCGGTCTGATTATTACCGGGTATACTTTTGTCAGGCCGGACGGCAAACAGGCCCCCGGCAAGATGGGTATCCACTCGGACGATTTTGAGCCTGAAATGAGAGCGCTGACCAAAGCAGTTCATGACGAAGGAGGTAAGATCTGCATTCAACTGGTCCATTGCGGAGGGCAGACGGATTCGGCCATTGCAGGAAGGCAGCCCCTTGCGCCATCGTCTGTAAAAGTTGAGCAATTCCCGGAGACGCCAGCTGAACTCACAATAGATGAGATCAGGGACATTGTTAAAGCATTCAAAGAGGGGGCGCGCAGGGCAAAGGCGTGGGGCTTTGATGCTGTCCAATTGCATGGCGCCCATGGCTATCTTATCAACGAGTTTCTTTCCCCGCTTACCAATCGCAGGACTGATGAGTATGGTGGAAGCATTGAAAACCGCTGCCGTTTTCTGTTCGAAGTGTACCGGGAGATCCGGGAAGCGGTGGGCACAGATTATCCGGTGCTTATCAAGCTAAATGCCGCTGATAACCTGGCCGGAGGTCTCGATATTAATGATGGTGTCTATGCAGCCAAAAAACTTTCAGAAGCAGGCATCGATGCCATAGAAGTATCCGCAGGCACTCCTGCTTCCGGTGAACAGAGCCCGGCCCGTACAAAGATAGACAGGCCTGAGAAAGAGGCATATAACATGGAAGCAGCCCGCAGGATCAGGGAGGCGGTCGGTTGTCCGGTAATGGTTGTGGGGGGATTCCGTTCATATGAAGTTGTCGAAAAAGCGCTTAGTGACTATGGGATGGATTACATTTCCATGGCAAGGCCGTTTATCCGGGAACCTGGCCTGGCCCTGCGCTGGAAGCAGGGAGACACCTCTCCGGCAAAATGCATCTCCTGTAACGGCTGCTTCATGCCGGGTCTGAAGGAGGGCGGCATCTACTGCGTGGTAGAGGCAAAGGAAAGGGGGCGCAGACGTTCCCAGGAGCGAAAGTAATAAAAGATGTGGATGCTGACAGCTAAAATTCCTTCCGGGTAAAATCCTCTATCAGGTGCAGCGCCCGGCTGAAATCCTCGCGGGCCACTTCATTTATGATTACCAGACCCAACACGCAGCCGCCTGCAAATGCGGAGAAAAAAGCCTTCTCCGCATTATCATAGTCCAGTGACTCAATATATCCCGTCATCAGATCAAGGTCCTTCTCACTCGGGTCGGCAATCTCGGACATCTGCTCTCTCCCCAGCTCCATAAGGTGCAGGGCAAAATCATGGGAAGACAGTTCGTGATCAAGCGCTTCAAGGTTCATCATGATCTTGCGGAAACCAGGAAGGACCTTTGTGCAAAAATTATATATTACCTCATCAGGCATCGCGTTTGAATTCATATTATTGTTCTTTTTACGTTTACACGTTGAAAAGAAAATGCATCACATCACCGTTGCAGACGACATACTCCTTGCCTTCCGTGCGGAGTTTCCCTGCGGTGCGTGCCCCGGTTTCTCCTTCATGCTCAATGAAATTGTCATACGCAATGACCTCCGCCCGGATAAAACCGCGTTCGAAATCATCATGAATTACTGACGCGGCCTTCGGCGCCTTCCATCCGCGCTCAATGGTCCAGGCGCGGACCTCTTTGACACCGGCGGTAAAATAACTGATCAGACCGAGCGCATGATAACCGTGGTTGATTATCTGGTCGAGCCCGCCTTCAGACACGCCGAGCGCTTCGAGAAATTCATTGCGCTCCTCATCGCTCATCCCGGACATCTCTTCCTCGATCTTTGCGCAGATCTTCACCGAATGTGAATTCTGTTCTTCCGCAAATTTATGAACTGCCTTTACATATTCGTTGTCCTCGCCAAGGCCATCTTCATCGACATTGGCAGCGTATATCACCGGTTTCAGAGAGATAAGGCGTATTTCCTGAGTCAACTCTATGAAAGCATCGGACTCGCATTCACTGAAACTGCTTGCCGGTTTGCCGGCGTTAAGATGATCAAGCGCCTTCTTTGCCATATCGAGCAGCGGCTGAACTTTTCTATCTCCCCTTGCCTGTTTATCAAGACGTGATATCCTGTTTTCGAGTGTCTGAATATCGGCAAGCACCAGCTCTGTATTAATAACTTCAATATCGCGCAACGGGTCTACGTTGCCGTCAACGTGTATTATAGTTTCGCTCTCAAAACATCGAACAACATGCACGATCGCCGATGTTTCCCTGATGTGAGAAAGGAACTGGTTGCCGAGGCCTTCACCTTTTGAAGCCCCCCTTACAAGACCGGCAATGTCGGTAAACTCCACGATAGCGTTTTGTATCCTTTGCGGATTTACTATGTCCGATAAATGATCAAGGCGCTTGTCCGGGACTGCGACAATTGCCTTATTTGGTTCTATGGTGCAAAACGGGTAATTCGCCACAGCGGCATTTTGTGCCTTTGTGAGCGCGTTAAATAGTGTCGATTTCCCCACATTCGGGAGGCCGACGATGCCTATACTTAAAGCCATGATCAACTCCTTTAAAAGTCTGTTTATTCCAGCCCGTAATATGGCCGGTGCTGTCTGAAGAACAGAAATACGCAATGAGCCCTGACGCTGACGCAAAAGAAATGGATGAAGCCATTCAGGTTGGACCGCTGCTTTCTATTGAGCGTCCGGGCGATATTTCAGCTGCACACCTTTGAGAAAATTACGCAGGACCTGGTCTTTACATTCACGGTAGTGTTTATGGTCCGGCCTGCGGAAAAACGCGCTCAATTCGTGTTCACTGATGCGCATGCCGGCAAGGCCGAGAATTTCCAATATATCTTCGGCTTTCAGGTTTAATGCGATCCTTAATTTTTTGAAAATGATATTGTTGGACAAACGCTGCTCCGGCCCGGGTTGTGCCCCTTCTTTTTTGCCTCGTCTATCGACAATCAAACCATTCAGGAAAATCGCCATCTGAGTGTCGCTGCATTCCTGATACGCGGGATCATCGTCTTTTTTCAACCAATCGCTGATCTGCTCCCGCGTTACCTTATAATCAGCCAAACCGAATAACGCAATCATCTTCGAATCGCCAAAGTCGAAGGTATAGCGGATACGGCGCAAGACGTCGTTATTGGTCACAAGCATTCTCCGGTCCGGACTGCAGTTACGCCGGGCCTGCATTATTCAAATGCAGGCCCGGCGCTATCAGTTTATTCTATGTTAGCAGCAACTACAGCGGCCATCTGCATCATGTTGATTGTCTGGCCTTCACTCAGATTTGTGAGGTCAGTGAGCGTGCCTGACTTACTTGTGGATTTCGTGTTCCTGAAGATCGGGAGCAGTTTAGAATCTGCCACGATGAACTTGCCTGCGTTCTCAGGCTTTCCATTTTCAGTCTTTGTCTGAAGTTTATTCGCTTTAATATAGTCCCACAGTTTTTTGGTGATCTCTGTCCTGGGAAGTTCTGTTGCTCCCAGAAACGCTGCCAGATCTTTTTTCAGCTTTACCGGTTTATTCAATCCTTTTGCTTCTGCCATTTTCAAACTCCTTCATCTTTAGATTTATATGGAATTATCTCCGGAGTCAGATATTATACCCATTTTACTTTAAAAAGTTTTCAAGACCCGCTTCTGAAGTAATTATTGCATTTCCTGGATTATTTTTTAAGATAACAGGATTCATCCCACGATTTCAGTATAATTAAAAGTAATCCCAGGGTTGGGAATAACGTAAGCAGGAAGGGTGTATCCATGAAATTCGAGAAGTACCATATATCGGAAACAATTAAAAAGAACCTTGCACTGATGGGTTTCAACAGGCCTACGAACATACAGTTCAAGTCCATCCCCTCAATCCTCAAGGGCGAGGACGTCCTGGCTATTGCGCAGACCGGGACCGGGAAGACGGCCGCTTTTGCGATCCCGCTCATTGACATGATCCACAGGGAGAAGAGCAGCAGGCGGTCTTATGGGATCAAGTGTATTGTCATGGCTCCCACGCGTGAACTGGCGATGCAGATCGGCGAGGTCTTTGACAAGCTTGCGCGGCACACGAAGGTCAAGACCTTTGCCTTGTACGGCGGGGTTGAGCAGGACCCTCAGATTAAAAAACTCCAGGACGGGATCGACGTGCTTATCGCGACCCCCGGACGGATGTTTGATCTTATCAGCCAGGGATTCGTTGACCTCTCGCGGATCAGGACCCTTGTGCTTGATGAGGCCGACCATATGCTTGACCTCGGGTTTATTGATGACATCATATATGTAAAGAGGAAGCTCACCAATAAACACCAGACGCTCTTCTTCTCAGCCACGATCAGCAAGGAGATCAAAAAGCTCGCCTTCTCTCAGGTCAAAAGCACTGCAATACGCATCCAGATAGCTCCGGAGGACCCTGTCGCGAAGAATGTCTCGCAGTTTGTCATGTTTGTGGAAATGGATGACAAACGTTTTTTCCTTGAGAGGTTTATTAAAGATAACCCGGAAAGCAAGATCATTGTATTTGTAAGGACCGGGGTCCGCGCCGAACGGGTGGCAAAGGCCATGGAGAGGGTGAATATAGATACAGTTGCTATCCACAGGGGCAAGACACAGGACGACCGGTCTGAGGTGATGAAAAAATTCAAAGAGGGCCGCAGCCGGGTCATGATCGCCACGGACATAAGCGCACGCGGGATTGATGTGCCGGATGTCGATTTCGTAATCAACTATGATCTTCCGGACAAGCCCGAGCTTTACGTGCACAGGGTCGGAAGGACGGGCCGCGGCATCAAACTGGGTGAAGCGATCTCATTCTGCAGCAAGGAGGAAAAAGGACTTCTTGATGATATCCATCAGCTTATCAATAAAGAGATTGAGGTCATACAGCTCTACAGAAAAGATTATGATAACATCGTCAGCTCAAGCGTTGAGGGCCTCAGCCTGCAGGAGATGATCGCTGAACATGAGCAATGGGAAGCAAACAAGAAGAAGAGAAAGAAGAAGTCCCCGAAGAGGGCAAAGAAGAAGAAATAAGAGATGGGGTGCGATAGATGAATGAAGACCGTTTAGTGGAGATTGAAACAAAGATGGCCTTTCAGGAAAACATAATAAAAGACCTGAGCGACACTGTCTACAATCAGCAGAAACAGATAACTGCTCTGAACGAAACACTGAAACACATCATCGACCAGATCAAGGATCCATCCATCATGTCTCCCAGGGGAAATCTGCAGGACGAAAAACCGCCGCATTATTAACAAAAAAAATCGTTGTCAGGTTTTTGATTTTAGGGTATCCTAATACAGAGTATTCTGATACAAAAAAATAAAGACCTGGCATTATAGACTGGGCGGTTGTGCCGCTCACCCGTTACAATAAGGAGACATATCATGAAAAAATTATGGATGTTAATTGTATTACTTATGGTTGTGTCAGCTTTTGTTCTTTCATCATGCTTTCCGGTCCATCGTGGAGTGCCTGTCCCGGTGCCCATCCCTGGTCCGCTCCCTGGGCCAAAGCACATACTCCCTCCTCATCCTTAACCGGGGGTTTATGCGTCAGGGAAATCCTCCTCAATGGTTAAAAGAAGAAAGCCGGGTGTTTGAAAAACTGCAATCCGGGATTTATAATATCAAAACAAATGGCCATGGAAAAAAGGGATGATCAACAGGTTAAACGTGAGTTCTGGCTGCGCCAGGGACGGCAGCTTCTGGCTATAGCAGTAGCGCTTTTTCTTGTTTTATTGCTGTCAGTAGTTTATAAACGCCATGATCTGTTTGGGGAATACTCAAAAAATACTCTTATGGCAGCCCAGCTCGCTGTGATAACAGCGTTTATTGGTTTTACAGCCTTTAACTGGAAATGCCCCTCATGTAAAAAATATCTTGGCAAAGATATTAATAAACGCGCGTGCAGGCATTGCAAAACCAGATTGAGATAACAACCGGAGTAAAGATGTCGTCAATCTCCCCCTGGTCCTGTCACTCCTCTCTTGACTTGCTCTATATTGTTCTTCATACTACCAAATAAAAAAGAGGTGAAAAGAATGGACGCGAAAGAATTATTCCTGGAAGGGCAAGGCTTCTTCGTCGACGGAAAGTACGGGGAAAGCATAGAATCCTTTTCAAAGGCCATTGAGGCCGGCGAAAAAACTGAAATGGCCTTTTTAAGCAGAGGGGTCGCATATTTCAGGATGGAGCAGTTTGACAAGGCGGTTCAGGATTTCAATATTGTTATTGATATAAACAGCGGCAATTTCCGGGCTTACTTTTACCGCGGGATATCGAATATGGCAGCAAAGGAATATGAGAAGGCCATAAAGGATTTCGACAATACCATAAAAATTAAATCCGACTACGGGGCGGCCTTTTTCGCGCGCGGCACAGCCTACGCGCAGATAGGGAATGAATATGAAGCCCAGAGGAGCATCCAGACCGCGGTATCCTGCTCTGAAGCATCAATGCAATGGGTCGCAGACCACTACGGTATGTTCAGGACGCAGTTTGACCAGGCAATGGCGCTTATGCCGGGTGAAGACGATTTTTCTGAAACACGCAACGAGCGGCTGAATAATCTGAAGGGGTTTTTCGAGGAAGATAAATAGGGAAGAAACGGTCCTTTTTTTCGGGAAGCAGCCCTTTTACTCACATCTCAAAAAATATCTTGCATCTTTTTATTCATACGTGTTAAAACCTTCTATGCCCAAAAAGATTGTAATTGACATTGAGACGATAGGGAAAGATTTCGATTCATTTGATGAGACCACAAGGGAATATCTCCTTAAATACGCTGAAACCGATGATGATATCAAGGCAGCCAAAGAGGGCCTGGGTTTTTCACCCCTGACCGGCGAGATAGTCGCAATCGGGATGCTCAACCCGGACACTGGCCGGGGCGCGGTTTATTATCAGTCCCCGGATGTCCCGCAGGAGACGATTGAAGAGGAAGGTATTGAATATGTCGCAGACACGGAACCTGGAATTCTCAGGAGGTTCTGGGAGACGGTGCGGCATTATGATCAGCTGATCACCTTCAACGGCAGGGGTTTTGACGCGCCGTTTCTTCTCCTGAGATCTGCTATTCATAAGATTCAGCCGACCAAAGAACTTATGCCGAACCGCTACAGTCTGTCGCATTGCGATCTGATAGATGTGCTAACCTTTTATGGGGCTGTACGCAGGAAGTTCAGTCTCCATATGTGGTGCAAGGCATTTGGAATAAAGAGCCCCAAAGAAGAAGGCGTTACCGGCCATGAAGTGCCCGAACTCTTCAAGAACCAGCAGTATCTTACGATTGCCAGATATTGCGTCGGTGATTTGTACGCTACAAAGGAGCTGTATGATTATTGGGAAAGGTATGTGAAGTTTTCTCCGTGACAGTTTTATCCATGTCTGAAAGTTGAAAGATAAAAAGAGACAATCCTTCCAATTGAAATAATTCTTAACTTGTTAATATAATAAACAGCTATTAATACGAATTATTAATCACAATGAGCAAAACTGCTTTAATAATCGGCGGCAGCCGCGGTATCGGACGCACCATAGCCCTCAGGCTGGCGCAGTCGGGTTTCAATATCTGGCTTACCTATAAAAGCAATCATAAGGCTGCGGAAGGGGTAAAAACGGAGATAGAGAAGCTCGGTCCCGCATGTGATTTAATCCCTTTTGATGTATCAAGTTATGAGGCGACCGATGCAGCGCTGGCCCCGAGAGTAGCAGACTCTGCACCGGATGTACTTGTCTTCAATTCAGGCATTACCCGGGACAATCTGATGGTATGGATGACAAAGGAAGAATGGCACTCGGTCCTTTCCACAAACCTTGACGGATTTTATAATGTGACCCGCGCAGTATTATTTTCGATGTTGAGGGCAAAGGCCGGCCGTATTATAGTTGTCTCTTCATTGTCAGGCCAGATAGGGCACGCGGGGCAGGTAAATTATTCCGCCTCCAAGGCAGGACTTATAGGCGCGGCCAAGGCCCTGGCCCGTGAGGTAGGCAAGAAAAATATACTGGTAAATGTAGTCGCCCCCGGTTTTATTGAGACCGAAATGACGGAAAATCTTCCCAGGGAACAGGTACTTCCTTTAATCCCCGTTAACCGTCTTGGGACCGCAGAGGATGTCGCGTCTGTTGTAAATTTCCTGTGCACTGAACAAAACATGTACATCCACGGACAGGTCATCGGCGTCAACGGCGGACTTGCAATGTAGGTATCGCAGAGTAGGGCATGGCGCGCCACTCCCTACAGCTGTCAGGTCCGCGTGCAGGATTACGAACGGAATTATAGCTAATGAAAAAATATGATGATATAGTAGTCGGAAGCGGCATCAGCGGTATGACCATGGCCCTTATCCTCGCCATGAACGGCCGCAAGGTTCTGCTGCTTGAGAAAGGCCCGTCCATCGGCGGCTCTGTATCCAGGTTTTATAAAAATGGGATACCTTTTGATACCGGGTTTCATTTTACCGGGGGTCTTCAGAAGGACGGAATATTATATGATATCCTGACCGTCCTTGAGATCCGTGATTTAATCCGGCCGATATTCCTGGCAGAGGACCGCGCCAACTGCTTTTTTATTGAATCAGAAGGCAGGCAGTATGAGGTCCCTTACGGAATTGAAAATATAAAGAATAAGTTTAAGGAATACTTTCCAGGGGAGGCGTCTGCCATTGACAGGTATTTCGGCATGGTGCAGAAGGTCTGCGACGTTACGCCGTCCATGGACCTTCGCACAATGTTTTCGGAGCATATATTGGCAGACGAGGACTTTGTCACCCTGGAAGAGGTGCTGAATAAATTAACTAAACACCGCGTGCTGAAGGCGCTGCTGTCTGCTCTTGCCATGTGCTACGGGGTAAAACCCGAGGAGATATCCTTTGCCAACCACAGCCGCATGTGCATGGGGCTTTACCATTCTGTCGCGCGTATTGAAAACGGCGGCAATGCCCTGGTGCAGGCCTTTAAGAAAAAATTACAAGACCATGATATCGAAATCCGCTGCAGCCGCCATATAACGGAACTTGCGGACATCAATAATAAAAAGGTTGGACGCTTCATCCTTAATACGGGCGAGGAAGTTTCTGCCGACAACTGCATACTTACGATCCATCCGAAGGAGATCCTGAAAATTCTGCCCGGACAATATGTGAGCAGGGCCTTTGCTGACAGGGTTTCGGATTTTGAATCGTCCGCTGGATTTTTTTCAGTCTTTGCCGTACTCGATTCAGATTTTGAGGAACCGGATTTTGACTCATCCATTTTATCGATATTCCCTCATTGTGACGTGAACAGTCTTTTGGACCCGGCCTATAAAGGCGAGCCTGCCCTGGTCATTATTAAATCCGTAGAACATACAAAGGACAAAACTTATAAAACCATTGACGCCTTTGAGATATCCTTTTCGGAGCATGTTAAAGAATGGGAGGACTCAAAGACGGGCAGCAGACCGCGCGCTTATCAGGATTATAAAAGAAGCAGGGTCAATGCCATTATCAACCGCATCATAAAGGTATTTCCTCAATATAAAGATAAAATGCAGGTTGTTGATTCAGCCTCGGTGCTTACTTTCAGGGATTACCTGAACAGCCCGGACGGCTCTGCATACGGCATCAAACAGAAAGTCGGTCAGATTAATCTCCAGGGCCGGCTTCCCCTTCGTAATTTATACGCGGCCGGGCAGAGTTCCCTGCTGCCGGGGATTATCGGGGCCATGATGTCTTCTTTCATTGTAGGGCGGACAATACTGGATGAGAAAAAATTCAGGGAGTTTATATTCAGAAACCTGACCACATGAAAAGGGTAGTTATAACAGGAGCGGGGGTCATTTCCCCCCTGGGAAGCGGCGTTCATTCTTTAATGGAAGGCATCGCGTCCGGTAAAAGCGCGGTGCGTTACATGGAGGAATGGGCCCGGTACTGCGGGATGAACAGCCATGTGGCAGCGCCCGCGGAGTTGAAGGATGAGAAAAAGATCCCCCGGCAGAACCGGCGCTCCATGGGTCGGATGAGCATTTTCGCAGCACAGGCCGCGGAGCAGGCGCTTGCTGATTCAGGAATTAATGTAACCCGGATGCAGCCGGACCGGATGGGCTGCATTATAGGCTCCACAACAGGCAGCGCCATCAGCATCAGCAAGGCCTTTGAGATCATGCTGTTTCAGAAGGACCTGAGCCTGCTGCCTTCTTCCATGTTTTTCCAGTGCATGTCTCATAGCGCCGCGATGAATGTCGCACAGTATCTGGGGCTCACCGGATATGTCATGGCCACATCAGCAGCCTGCGCTTCATCTCTTCAGGCCATAGGGACTGGATATGAGATCATCAGTTCAGGAAGACAGGATGTATTGTTGTGCGGCGGCGCGGAGGAGCTTCACCCCTCGGTGACCGGTTCTTTTGATGTTGTTTTCGCAACCTCAGTGAAATACAATCAGGACCCTCAAAAGACCCCGAGACCCTTTGATAAAGACCGCGACGGACTCGTTTGCGGGGAGGGGAGCGGGATATTGGTACTGGAAGAATATGAACATGCCGTGCGCAGAAACGCAAAAATATACGCCGAGATTACCGGTTACAATACGTGCGGCAGCGGCTCACATATCAGCCAGTCTGAAGATAAATCCATAGTCCAGTGCATAAGCGGGACATTAAAGAACGCTCAGGTCACATATGAAGAAATAGACTATATCAACGCCCATGCAACCGGGACGATTCAGGGGGACAAGGAGGAGGCGTCGGCAATAAAACAGATATTCGGCAAGACCGCTCCTGTAAGCAGCCTCAAAGGTCATATCGGCCATACGCTGGGGGCTTCCGGGGCCATTGAACTGATCGCTGCATTGTATATGATGGACAAGGGGATTATTTATCCGACGTTCAACCTGGATGAGATCGCCCCTGATTGCGAAGGGATAAACCATGTTATGAAACCGGTTGAAAAGGAGATTAACACAATATTAAAGAACTGTTTCGCATTCGGAGGCATTAACGCGGCGCTGGTGTGCCGGAGGCTTAATAAGTAAAATAAATCAGGCATGCCTCTTGTTATTCTTTTTGTATTATAATAAATGCCTTTAATGGAATTTCCGGCAAGGACGTGTTTTGGGAGTTTATAAATAATTCAGGAGAATAAATGAACGAGCAGGAAATCATTGATATCACCAACAGGGTATTTGAAGAGTCTTTTGAGATAGAAAAAGACAGATTGAAACCCGATGCGCACATTTTTACAGACCTGGGGCTGGACAGTCTTGACGTAGTGGACCTGGTGGCAGCGCTCCAGAAGAGCTTCGGCGTCAATATACGTAATGAAGAGAAAGTACGAAATATTCGTACATTGAAGGATATATACGACTTTATCTCTGCCATAAAAAAAGAAGGACACTAAAAGAACTATTTCAGCATGAATTATTTAAAGATATATTCTCTTAATTTATATTCCTATGTCCTTTTCGCTATTTACTCAGCTGTTTGTATACCGCTGCTGGTGCTTTTTGTTGCTTTTATGTCAATTTTTTTGGGTCGCCGAAGGACCATGAAACTGTATCGCCGGGCCATTGCCTGGTGGAGCCGGGGCATTCTGCTGCTCCCCTTTCCCTTCGTTAAGGTCCGTTACGAGAACAATTCCGGGGACACCACCGGTGAACCTTATATCTTTGTCTGTAATCACCGGAGTTTCTCCGATGGTTTTCTGATGGCCGTGCTGCCGGTTGAAGGAGTACAGGTAGTGAATATATGGCCGTTTCGTATCCCGGTCATTGGTTTTTTCGCCCGCAAGTCCGGTTATTTGAATATCAGAATGATGCAGACTGAAGAGTTTTTTGACAAGGCCGCGGAATTGCTCAGGGACAATGTCTCGATTATTTTTTTTCCTGAAGGGACCAGGTCGGGAAGCAGGAAAATGGGTAATTTCCATAGTTCGGCCTTCCGTCTCGCGTTAAAATCACAGGCGCCCATAGTGCCGCTCTGCATCTCCGGAAGTGAAAACATCCCTCCCAAAGGCTCCCTGCTTTTAAGGCCGGGAACGATCAGGATACGCAGACTGCGAGCTATCACATGGAGTGAATATAACGGATGGAGTGTGGTCACATTGAAAAACAGGGTACGGGAGATTATCGGCAATGAACTGGCGCTGATGGAGCAGGGGGCATGATGGACTTTGATAAATATAAGGGACTTGAATTTTCCCTGCCTGGCGAGATAAGGAATGTACAGGAACTGCTATTTAAAAAACATATAAATTATATTGTGAAAAATTCTCCCTATTACCGCAGGACCCTGAGCGGCCTGGACGCGGAAAGGATAACGCTGGATGATTTAAGTGCCCTGCCGTTTACAGATAAATCAGCCTTTGAGAAATACAATGAGGAGCTGCTTGCCGTACCCATGACGGAAATACGCGATATCGTTTTGTCCTCGGGAACAACCGGCAAACCCACAAGGATCATGTATACGGAAAATGATCTCAAACGTCTTGCGTATAATGAAGAGATCTCTTTCGCGGGATGCGGGCTGTCGCAGGAGGACATAGTCCTCCTTACATGCACTATGGACAGGTGTTTTGTCGCGGGACTTGCCTATTTTCTTGGGATAAGGGCGCTGGGCGCTGCTGCTATAAGAAACGGGCTGAGCAGTTTTGCAAGCCATCTTGAAATCATTCAGAGGATGGATCCTACGGCCATTGTCGGCGTCCCTTCATTTTTACACAAGCTGGGGCAGTTTCTGAAAGTACAGGGCATGGACCCTGCAAAAACCGCTGTAAATAAACTGATCTGTATCGGCGAACCTATAAGGGACCGGAACCTTTCCCTGTTAAAAATGGGACAGTACCTGGAGGATGAGTGGGGCGCAAAAGTTTATTCCACATATGCCTCTTCCGAGACAATCACGACATTTTGTGAATGCACTGCTCAGAAGGGTGGACATCTCCACCCTGAACTGGCTATTGTAGAGGTTGTCGATGATGAAGGCAGGTCTCTTCCTCCCGGCGAGGCAGGAGAAGTGGTTGTTACGACCCTCTCGGTGGAAGGGATGCCACTGCTCCGGTTCAGGACCGGGGACGTCAGTTTTCTGGCGGACGGGCCATGTGAGTGCGGAAGATATTCTCGCCGCCTCGGACCTATACTGGGAAGAAAGAAACAGATGATAAAATACCGCGGGACCACGCTGTATCCCCAGGCTGTTTACGCGGTGCTGGATGAGATCCCGGAAGTCAGTGAATACTATATTGAAGTGAGGAATGATTTTGACCTTTCAGATGTCCTGAGCGTGCATGTTTCCGTCACAAATGGCTCCTCCCCTGCCGGGATTATTGACAGGCTTCAGGCAAGGCTGCGGGTAAGCCCCGAGGTCGTGATTTCAACTGAAGAAGAAATCAAAAAGCAGATGTTGACCGGCCGGTCCCGGAAAATAAACCGCTTTATAGACAGGAGAAACAATTAATATGATGAGATGTCAGAAACGCATTTACGGAGCTGAATTCTCCAAAAAGGAAATAGAAGAGACAGCAAAGAGCAGCAGGCTGTTGTCCATGGAGATCGAATTCAACCGTAACTGCAATTTCAACTGTATCTACTGCTACGTCCAGAACGATGCTAACGGCAGAAGGGAAATGACGAGAGAAGAGGCCATGGATGTCATTAACCAGGCCGGGGACCTTGGCGCCAGAAAGATGATCGTCCTGGGCGGTGAGCCGATGCTCCATCCGCATATAATGGAAATGGTCCGGTTCATGAAAGAGCGCGGCATGGAGATAGAGATTTTTACAAACGGGACAAATATTACAGCAGAAACCGCCAGGGCGCTATCTGACTATGGAGTCACCGTTGTGCTGAAGATGAATTCAGCGGACGAGAAGCTCCAGGACATACTTTCCGGGAAGAAGGGGGCCTATAAACATATCCAGCAGGCGTTTAATAACCTGAAAGAAGCGGGATATCCTTTCACCAGTCCGATGGGGGTCAGCACTATTATATGCAGGCAGAATATAAATGAGCTTGTCCACATGTGGCAGTGGCTCAGGGACCAAAAGATCGACCCCTACTTTGAAATAATTACTCCCCAGGGGAAGGCAAGGGAAAACGGCATGCTGGAGATTGAAGCCGGCAGGGCCGGAGAGTTATTTGAACAGATAGCAAAAATTGACCGGGAAAAATACGGGAACACATGGGAACCTCAGCCCCCACTTGTAGGCGGGCAGTGTCTCAGGCACCAGTTTTCATGCGCTGTCAATGCGTACGGTGATGTCCTGCCCTGCATAGGCGTGACAGTGCCGGTCGGCAATATAAGAGAAAACCGCCTTGCAAATATCCTTAAAGACAGTGAGGTAATTGAGGAGCTGAGAAACTATAAAAAGTCTATCAAGGGGCCGTGCGGGGAATGCGAAAAGAAGGATGAATGCTACGGCTGCAGGGGAGCCGCTTACCAGATGACGGGTGATTATCTTGCTTCAGACCCCTCGTGCTGGAAGAACGCGGAAAGACAGGCTGATATTGTTACTCTGCCTGTTGGAATTGAAAAGCTCGTTCCACACGGAGAGCCGATGCGTGTGGTGGACCGGCTGCTGGAGGTGCGGGAGAGGAAGTCGCTGTCAGAGCTTGAAATTTCGGAAGACTCAATATTTATAGGTGAAGACGGGAAACTCAACGAGGTATCGTATCCTGAAATTTTTTCACAGGCCATTGCCGCCCATGACGGCTTTAAAAACCTCGGCAACGGCGGTGCCGGGACAGAGGGACTATTGCTTGGGGTAAAAAACCTTGAGATACTGGACAGCGCAGGCGTCGGCGACAAACTGCACGTGTCGGTTTACAAGGCCGCTAAATACGGCGGGTTCGGTATCATCAAGGGAGAGATTTTTAAAGGAGGAAACCTCATTGCCAGGGGAGAGATAAAAGTCTGGCATAAAGATAAAGACAATGGAGCCGCTTCCGGAATTGCAGAGATGAAGTAATATGATAACTTAATTGTTGTTGACGGCCGGATATCAGTATATATCTGCAACATTAATTTATTGCCCCGTTGAGTCCTTAAAGACAGAAGAACAATTTTTAAACAATCAATATGAGAACCTGTAAGAAGATCATCATATCAAGCTTTATATTGCTGTCCGTTTTTATCGCACCCGTCCATTATATTACGGGGGCAGAATTAAAAGGCGGGGCAACGGCGTCTGAAGAAGGGAAACTGCCTTCCGATATGCGTGAACTGCTGCTTCAGATGGAGCGGCAGGGCTCTGATTTCAACAGCCTGAAGACAGATTTTATTCAGGAAAAAAACCTGGCTGTTTTCCGCAGCAAAATAATCATAAAGGGAAGAATATACCTGCAGAAGCCGGGCACTGTGGCGTGGCATGTGGATGAGCCTCTCAAATACTCCGTGCTTATCACAGACAAGCTTATCCGCCAGTGGGACGAGGACACAAACCAGGTGCAGGAAATACCGTTATCAAAGAACCCCATGTTCCGCGTGGTGATAGACCAGCTTACTGCGTGGTTTTCCGGGCGCTATGTACAGCTCCTGGACGATTACGCCGTGTCCGCGAAAAAAACACATCCCCTTGAAATAGAATTTATCCCCCGTGAATCGGGTAATATGAAAAAGATCATAAAGTCGATTACCGTCACTTTCCGCGAAGACAGGAAGTATCTGCAGAAGGTACAATTCGATGAAGTAAGCGGAGACAGCACAACCATCACCTTTAAAAACACCATATTTAATGCCCCCATTGACAGCGCCGATCTTGAGGTCAAGGGACGTGTTTGATAAATACGCAGGCCGGTTGTACGATTACACGGCAAGAAACAGACGGCCTGTGCTGTTTATTCTCCTCCTTCTGATTTTTGTCAGCCTTGCGGCCCTTTATTTTGTGGAATTTGAAAGCAGTATGGACAATATCCTGCCTGATAATGAAGTCATAAGCAGGAGCATGGAGTTTTTCCGCAATTCAAATATCGCGGGCAAGGTCATCGTATCTCTGGAGCTGACTTCAAATGATAAAGACATAAATGACCTTATACATGAGATTGACTTGCTGGCCTTGTCACTGGACAAGGACCTGTTCCCTGAAGTGACCCACGGCATACCGGAATCCGCGTTTGCCGGAGATATGGATGTTATGTTTGAAAATCTGCCGGAGATGGTCTCTGATAAAGAACTCTCCCTTATAGACGGGTGGATAAATCAGGAGCACGTGTCCCGGAAGCTTCGTGACTCTTATCTGCAACTTTTAAAACCCCAGGGACTGTTTCTGAATTCAATGCTCCGCTCCGACCCTTTGGGGATAAAGATGCTGCAGCTCAATAAATTAAAGGCCCTTTCCGCTTCCACCGGGTATGACGTGGATATAAAAGACGGGCATTTTGTCAGCAGAGACGGCAGGCATGCGATGCTTATTGCAAAGTCAGTGGTTTCCGTAACGGATTCCGCAGGCTCCAAAAAAATGCTGGCTTCACTTAAAAAGAACGTCGAAGCGCTTCCTGCCTACATCAGGGCGGACATTATCTGCGGGCACGCACATACAGTCAGCAATGAGAAGCTTATAAAGAGGGATATTGTCTTTATCAGCATTATCGCGGCAATCGCGATGCTGCTGCTTTATGGCGTGGTAATAAGGGATGTCAGCGCGGTCACGATATTCATGATACCTGTTGTGGCGATTGTGTTTTCTGTAGACCTCTCATATCTGCTTCTGGGCAAGCTCTCCTACTGGGTAATCGGCCTTGGTTCTACAGTCGCAGGGATAGCCACTGATTACGGGACGCACGTTTATTTTGCCGCCCAGGGAAAGGATGATCCGGCCCCATTTGTAAAACACGTGATAAAGCCTGTAAGCTTCGGCGCATTGACAACAATAGCGATCTTCCTCGCCTTTTTTTTCTCCGGGATAAAAGGATACGGCCAGCTTGCCGTTGTCACGATCATAAGCGTTGTCCTGTCAACTTTTATTTCCATATATATACTGCCCCACCTCATGTTGAAACCGGGAGGCAAAGCCTCCTTTGCGGACCGGCTGGCTGAAAGGCTTGAGGCCGGAAATTATTCAAACGGACTGCATGTCCTGCTCTGGCTTTTTCTGACAATTGCGCTGTCTTATTTCGCGGTCCACGTCGAGTTTGAAAGAGATATCAGAAACATAGACGGGACCGAAAAAGAGATAATAGATGCCGAGCAGAAGTTTCAGGAAATATGGGGCGGGGAGAAAACACCTGCAGTGCTTGTAATTAATGCAAAAGATTACGAAGAGGCGCTTGAGGTAAATGAAAAGATCTACGGGGACGCAGTGCAGGCTGTCGGAGCGGAAAATTTTACGAGTGCGGCCCCTTTATTGCCGTCTGAAAAGACAAGAAAGGAAAATTCAGAGCGCTGGGATAAATTCTGGTCAGAAGAAAGGGAACAAAAACTTGCCGGCCTTCTCACGCAGGAGGGGAAGAAATTCGGGTTTTCTGAAAATGCCTTTGATCCTTTTTTTGCAGGCCTGCATGTTAAAGACGTAGAGGCCGGAGCAAACCCAGGTCCGGCGGGCAATGCCTTATTTGAACGCTTTGTTCAGAAAACGGATAACGGCTATCGCCTGATATCTTTTTTCCCTGACACACCGGATTATGTACGTGCAATGAATGATATAAGCAGGAAACATCAAGGCACATACCTGGTCTCCGCAACTGTCCTTTCCGACACGCTTTCCAAAGTTGTTTCCTCTGATTTAAAGCTGATGACCCTGCTCGCGTCAATAAGCGTAATCGTCATGACGTACCTGGGTTTCCTGAACATCAAAGAGACACTGATTGCCCTTATGCCCCCTTTGACCAGTATTATCTGGCTCTTCGGACTGATGGCAATATTCGGGCTTACAATCAACGCGGCCAACATGATTGCGGGAGTGCTTGCGATAGGGCTTTCTTCGGATTACGGGATATTCATGACCTACCGCAGCAGGGACAAAATAAATACCGGCACTATTATGGCAATCGCCCTTTGTACTGTAACAACACTGATCGGCGCCGGGGTACTGGTCTTTGCAAAGCACCCGGCCCTGTCTTCAGTCGGGATGACCATGGTCATCGCGGTAGGCGCGGGCTTCTTCTCATCCGTGATGGTCGTGCCCAAGCTTTATGAATTAACGGCAAATGTGAAAAAAGGGAAGGCGCTGTGATTAATAAAAACAGCCTTCACATGAGACAATTGCCTTCAATGCTAATTGTCCTTGTATGCCTTTATGGCTGCGCAGTCATTCCGTTTCAGAAAACGTCATATGTCCCCATGGAATCTGCGGACCCGCGGGCCGTTGTGGAGGCCTTCAGGACCAACTCGCCCGAAAGCTTTCAGATCATGAACACAATTGTCTTTGAGTATAACTGGAATAAATTCTCCGGGATAGGTTATATATATGTTGATACCGCAGAGAAGGCCTTCAGGGTTGTCTGCATGAATCCGATGGGCGTGAAATTGTTTGAATTGTCCGGCGACAAAGGCGGCATTGTCCAGCATTTTGTGCTTGAGCAGTTTTCAAAACAGGGCAATTTCGCAGCTACCGTAGGTGAGGACATCAGACGGATTTATTTTGACCTGGTCCCTTCACCGGAAGCGCGCGTTAAAAAGAAGAAATATAAGATCATATTCAGCGAGCCTGCCGGGGCAGGGACCATGGAGTATATATTTGCCGGCGCCGGCGGGTATCTGGTTGAAAAAAACTATTACGAGGGAAACACGCTGAACTGGGGCATTTCCTATTATGAATATCAGGAGCGGGATGGCAGGATTTATCCCCGGGGGATTATACTTAATAACAAAAAATACGGTTACAGTCTTACTGTAAAACTGAAGGATGTCCAGACTTGAGAAACATGAAAAAGGCAATTGAACAGTGCCTGGCCGGCTTTGAAGCAAAAGACAGCGGCGAGCTGAGCGCTGCTTTTATATTCCCCGAAGACTTTATCGGTTTTCAGGGACATTTCCCCGGCAACAAGATATTGCCCGGTATCTGCCAGATACAGTGCGCGCTCTCCATGCTTGAAAAATGGCAGGGGAAAAGGGCAGTGCTGAAGGAAATAATTTCGGCAAAATTTTTCTCGCCTATACTTCCAACCGAGGAGCTGATATGCAGGGCCGGCAGCGCTGCGGAGGGCAACGGGGCTGTGATTCTTAAGGCGTCCTTCAGCAGAAACAATAAGAAGGTATCTGAGATGAAATTGAGAGTCCGGTTTGCACCGGAAGTGGATAAAGGTTAGATGAAGAGGAAGAAAGAATATTATTTTGAACGTATCGAGGGAGCCCCCGGTCCGCTGATCGCTGAGGTAAGGCGACGGGTGCGCTTCAGCGAAGTTGACCCGCTTGCCATTGTCTGGCACGGCAGATACCCTTCCTATTTTGAGGAAGGTTCGGAGGAAATGGGAAGACTTTGCGGCCTGTCATATAAGGATTTCTATGACGCTGGTTTACGTGCCCCTATTGTCAAACTTCATATTGATTATTTCAGGCCGCTTCGGCTTGCGGAGGAATTTACCATCCGTGCGGCCCTGATATGGGACGCTGCGTCTCGGCTGAATACTGAATACTACCTGTTAAAGGATGACGGAAGTATTGCGACAAGCGGATATACGGTACAGGTCTTTACTTATGCGGCATCAGGTGAGGTGTGCATCGTGTCCCCGGATATCCTTCTGAAGTGCCGTGAAAGATGGAAGGCCGGAGAGTTTAATCAAGCGAAATGAAGACAGTGAATATGCAAGATGGGCCCATGTTTTCTAAAGGCGAAAAGGCGGTTGTTGTTTCCTGCGATATGATAACCGCGTACGGCCATGGCGTGGACGTGTGCTGGGATGGGATAATGTCGGGCAGAACCGCTGTTGCGGATATTGACAGGTTCGGTACCGGCGCCTTCCAGTCCGGGTCCGCGGCCATTGTTAACGGTCTGAAATATCTCGGTAAGGATTCCCTCGTCCTTCAAATGTTTAAAAAAATATTCGACAAGCATTCCGAACCGGCACCGAAGGATTCAGCGTTGGTACTTGCCTCAACAAAGGGCGAGATAGACCTGCTTGAAAAAAATCTTCTCAGCGGAGAGGGAGATGCCTCGGAAAGCAATCTGAATAACCTGCTTCAAAAGGTCGAACAGCTTGCCGGCATTAAAGGGGGGGCAATGGTAGTTTCCGCTGCCTGCGCTTCTGCATCAGCCGCTCTTGCAAGGGCAGCTGCGATGATCAGGAGCGGACACAAAGACTGTGTACTGGTGGCTGCCTGCGACAGTGTCACTGAATTTGTTTATTCCGGGTTTTCTTCTTTGATGGCCCTGGATAAATTCCCTGCCCGGCCTTTTGACAGGAGCAGGAGCGGCCTTAGCCTTGGAGAGGCCGCGGGCTTCGTCCTATTAATGAGCGCTTCAAGGGCCTCGAAAGAAGGGAGGCAGGTGCTGGGAGAAGTAAGAGGCTGGGGATTAAGCGATGATGCAAACCATATGACCGGACCTTCACGCACAGGTGACGGGTTGTCCCTGGCAATAACAAAGGCATTGAAGTCTGCAGGCGCTGATGAAAAGGACATCGGTTTTATTTCCGCGCACGGCACCGGCACATTATATAACGATACGATGGAAATCAAGTCCTTCAAGTCTGTATTTAAGATGAATAAGAAACCGGTTTACTCAATAAAGGGAGGGCTGGGACACACTATGGGAGCGGCAGGACTTGTGGAGATGATTATCGCACTTAAGGCCCTAAAAGAGAAGACAGTCCCTGCGACCGTTAATTTCAAAACTGCTGACGATGATTCACAGGGCTGGGCTTCTGCAAGTCAGCGCCCTGCGGATGAGAACAAATGCGCACTGTTGACCAATGCAGGCTTTAGCGGTATAAACGCTGCATTGGTCCTTGCATGAAAATATTTGAAGCATGATTTCAATAACCGGCATAGGGTGGATAAACGAAGAAGAATACGGCTGCATTCTTAATGAGATAAAAGAGTCTTATAAAGACGGCGTCTTCCCGAAGAAAAAGATATTCCCTTTTTCTTATAAAAATATCGGGCGCCTCGATCATGTATCAAGACTGACCTGTGCCGCTGTAGCGCTGGCCCTGAAAGACGCGGGCATAGAGTGTTCGCCGGAACTTAAGCACGACGCCGGGATAATAAGCACAAACACGTCAGGCAGTTTTGATTCGGACATGCTTTATTTCAGGGATTACCTTGACAGCGGGCGGACGCTATCAAGAGGGAATCTCTTTATTTACACTCTTCCGTCCAGTCCGTCAGGCGAGGCAGCGATATATTTCGGTCTCCAGGGGCCGCTGATTTATATTGCCGGGAAGAACAACTCTATGGTTAATGCCCTGAGGACCGCTGCTGAGATGTTACGCGATAACGAGGCATCCTTGATGCTCGCAGGAACGGCTGAAGCGGACCGCGCGATTTATTTTGTCCTGAAAGGGGAATGCAATAGTGGGGGGGAAGCGCTGTGCAATTGTGATGAAGTTATGAAAGTATTGGAGAAGGACCTGAGTTTTAAGGAGTTGGTTGATGAATTTCAAAATTTAAGGAAAGGCAGCAAGGTATCATGAAAATAAAACTTATCTATCCCAGGTGGCCGAAATTGCCCGGCCAGACCGAATTCCACCTGCCCCCTCATGGGCCTGTCTGCTTTGCAGCAACGGTGCCTGAAGAAATAGAGCTTTCTTTCTGCGATGAGAACATTGAGAGCATTGACTTCAATGAAAAGGCCGACCTTATTGCCATGTCTGTTATGCTTACCTGCCAGATGCCCAGGGCATGGGAGATAGCGGACACTTACAGGGGGATGGGCATACCCGTTATCTTCGGCGGCATTGCTACGATGCTGCACCACGAAGAGGTGCTGGGGCACGCTGATTCCGTATTCCTCGGCGAAGCAGAAGGACGTTTTCCAGAGGTCATCAATGATCTGCAGACAACGGGACTGAAAAAGATCTATAACTATATGAATGACTTTCCCCCGATGGACCTGATCGGCCCCGCAAGGAGGGGCATCTTAAACCGCGAACTCTATAACTACCGGGGGGTCCAGATGGTGGACCTGGTCCACGCGTCACGGGGCTGCAGGTTTGACTGCTTCCCGTGCTGCACCGGGTTCCTTGGGGGGCGCAAGTTCAGGCCGAGGCCGATGGAAGCGGTAATTGAGGAGATCTCCCGTATCGATAATAACAGGCTCTTCTTTGTGGACAATTCACTCGCGCAGGATGATGAGTGGGAAAAGGAGCTTTTCAGGGCCATGATACCCCTGAAGAAGAAGTGGGTATCTCATCCTATAAAGGACAAGGATGAAATACTCGATCTCGCTGCTGAAGCAGGCTGCTGGTATGTTTATCAGGCCGTCTTTGATACCTCTGATGTTATAAGGGACCGCATCAGGAGACTGAAGGAGCGCGGCATCGGAGTTGAGGGGACGATCATCCTCGGGACCGACGACCATGACGAAGATTATATAAAACGGCTTGTGGATTTCCTCCTTGAGGTTGATCTTGATCTCGCGGAATTTACCATTCTCACCCCTTTCCCTCATACACCTATCCGGGCTTCAATGGAGAAGGAGAACAGGATACTGCACAATGACTGGATAAGATACACGGGAGGGGAGGTGGTCTTTAAGCCCGCAAAGATGAGCATTGATAAATTGCAGGAGATGTACCACTACGCGTGGGACACGTTTTACGCCGACTTTCCCCAGAAAGTAAAGATGGCAAAGCTCTTCATGAAGGTCATTGAAAAAGAGATGGAGTCAGGCACGTATAAGAGGCCCAGGCTTTCAAGAAAGGCGTGGAGCGCAAATCGGAGCGGTCATAAATGAAGATAATGATGATTTCATCCAATACTGCTGTGTCTCCTTATCCGATCTATCCCCTTGGTCTCAGCTTTGTTTCAGGGGCGCTGAAGGCTGCGGGCCATGAAGTCAGGCAGTTTGATTTCCTGATGGAAAACAGTTCAACGGAATCCGTCATCAGGGAAGTAAGGGAATACGGGCCGGAGCTGATAGGTATTTCCATCCGTAATATTGATAATGTCAATATCCTGAACGAGCAGTTTTACATCGATACCGTTAAGGAGATTGTAAGCGCGATCAGGACGGTTTCAGAAAGCAGAATAGTGCTGGGCGGCGCCGGGTTTTCACTTATGCCCGAACTGATACTGCAAAGGACAGGGGCAGATTACGGGATAGCGGGAGAGGGTGACGTGCTGATGGTCGAGTTCGCAAATGACGCGGCCATGGGGGCCTGGCCGGAGACGCGCATTATCGGTCCCAGGGAACGTCTATGCGGCAGCATGATAGCAGCCCCATATTACGATGCTGGTCTGATGCAGCACTATCTGAAGAGCGGGAACATAGCTTCAGTCCAGACAAAGAGAGGATGCACCCACAAGTGCGTATATTGCTCCTATCCTGTGCTGGAAGGCCCGAAAATACGTCAGCGTGACCACTCGGCGGTCATTGATGATATTGAAATGCTTTCAGAAAAGCTCAAGGCCAATTATATATTCTTTGTGGATTCGGTATTTAATGATGATGAAGGCGCTTATATCGGTCTGCTGGAGGAAATGGCAAGGCGCAATGTGAACGTGCCGTGGACCGGCTTTTTCAAACCCAAGGGACTGAATGATGATATCATCAGCCTCATGAAGCAGACGGGACTTGTTGCTGTTGAGATCGGCTCTGACGCGGCCTGCGATACTACGCTTAGAAAAATGGGCAAGGGCTTTTCATTCCAGGACATTATAGAATGCAATGAGTTATTTGCCAGGCACGAAGTGGCCACTTCTCATTTCTTTATGATGGGCGGGCCGGGCGAGACAGAGGAAACAGTGCAGGAGGGGATCAGGAACATTACAGGTTTAAAGAAATGTGTGGCCTTTATATTTATGGGCATACGGATACTGCCGAACACGGGCCTGGAGCAGATTGCATTAAAAGAAAAGGTCATCTCTCCTGATGAGGACCTGCTCAAACCCGTATATTATATTTCGCCAGGGGTTGATAAAGTGTGGCTGGAAAAGACCCTGACAGAAGCTTTTACGAAAACGCGGAACTGTATCTTCCCTCCTGACGCCTACGACAGCACGCTGAGGATGCTTCATAAGCTGGGATACCCCGGCACATTGTGGAACCTGCTTCTTGCCGAAAAGAAACGTCCTGCAAGAAAACAGCATGCAGCAGAATAATATAAATTCAACCAGCCGTGTTTGGTGCGCGGTCCCTGTTTACAATAACAAGGGGACTGTTCGTGACATCGTGACGGAATGCCGTTCCATACTGGAGAATGTTGTTGTAGTTGATGACGGCAGTACTGACGCCGACCTTTTCGCCCTCCTGTCTGGTATCGATGTTAAAATCATCAGACATGAAAAAAATCTGGGCAAGGGCAGGGCGATACTGACTGCCTCCAGGTACATTGAAGAACAGGGCGGGGCCTTTATGATAACCATTGATGCCGATGGACAACACATACCTGCGGACATTAATAAATTCATTCCACTCCTGGATGACAGCGCTCCCGGCATAATCATCGGCTCCAGGAATTTTGATACCGAAAATGTCCCCGGCAAGAGCGTGTTCGGCAGGAAGTTCGCGAATTTCTGGCTGCATGTCGAGACCGGGGTGCACATAGACGACTGTCAGAGCGGCTTCCGCGCCTATCCGGTAAAACTCCTGAACAGGATGAAGTTCAGGGGCGCGCATTATGATTTTGAGGCAGAGGCGCTCGCAAGGGCCGTATGGGCGGGCCTGAGTTTAAAGACAGTAAATGTAGACGTGGTATATCCTGAACCCGATAAAAGGGTGTCCAGTTTCAGGCCCTTTCTTGATAACCTGCGTCTGACGCATACTCATGCCATGCTGATCGGGAGCAGGCTCACGCCGTTCAGGCACAAACAGCTGGTAGAGCGTCCTAAGACCGATTTCAAAATGCTGCGCCATCCGGGCAAGTTTCTTATGATGCTTCTTAAGGAGAACGCGACCCCGGCAGGGCTTGCATTCTCTGCTGCGGTAGGGGTCTTTCTGGCAGTCCTCCCGCTGATGTTTCTCCACACATTTTTAATTTTATATGTTGCGGCCAGGTTGAATCTGAACAAGATTGTCGCGGTGAACGTTCAGCATCTGTGCATGCCCCCTTTTGTGCCTGCGCTGTGTATTGAAATAGGGTTTTTCATACGGAACGGACAATGGCTTACAAATATATCATATGAAACAGTGTTCACCCAGTTTGGGGACCGGCTTCTGGAATGGCTTCTGGGTTCGCTGATTATTGCCCCGCTGGGGGCAGTGCTGATAGCGGTCATTACTTTTTTTTCAGCGGAGTTTATAAAAAGGCAGGTTGCTGCTGATGGCTGACCAAATAATGCAGTCATTGGTAAATAGTTTATTTAACTCGATGAACTCACTATCATATTATGCATGCAGCTTTGAATAAAATATGTATCGAAACCTTGATTGAAATTGCGGTTAAGGTATCGAAAAATAAATTATTTCCCAACGCCTGCATTATTCAATAGCATTATTGGGATTAATCCCGACTCAATATCAATGGATATCAGAAAAAGAGGAAACAAATTAGGCTTCTGGTTCTTCCGGACCTCACTTAAATGGACCGGGCTGTCAGGGGCATACGGGCTGCTTTACTTCGTGTGTCTGTATTATCTGATATTTGACCGGACCGCGGTATCTGCGTCCATGGCTTATATAAAGAGACGCTTCAGGGGATTAAGCAGTATCAGTAAATATCATGCCGTGTACAAGTTATTTATCAGCCAGGGCAAGAGTCTGATCGACCGTTATTATGTAGTTTCAGGACTCGGTCGGTTTGACATAGAACTTCGGGGATATGATAGAATAAAAAGCCTTTTGAGAGATTCAAAGAAGGGCATAATCCTGCTTACTGCCCATGTGGGGAACTGGCAGGTTACAATGACGACACTGGAGAAACTGGGGAGGACGGTTTATCTGTTGATGTCCCCGGAAGAAAATGCCGCTGTAAAGGATTCTCTGAATATCGACAGCGGAAACGAAAAGGTAAAGATCATATCGCCGGACAATTTCCTCGGGGGGGTCATAGAAATAATGAAGGCCATAGATGAGGGCAGCATTGTTTCCATAATGGGAGACCGCAGTTACGGACACAGCACCTCGGAAGCGGTTTTACTTGGAGACAGGGCATATTTTCCGCACAGCGCCTTCAGTATCGCGGCTTCGGCGCAGTGCCCTGTTGTGGTCCTGCACTCGGCCAAGGTGTCCACAAAGAAATATTTTGTCGATGTTTCCCATGTAATGGAGCCGCGGTTTAGTTCGAGGGCAAAAAAGAAAGAAGAGCTGGCAGGGTTTGTTCAGGAATATGCCGGTGTCCTGGAAGTTTATTCCGCAGAATACCCGTACCAGTGGTTTTTGTTTCATGACATATGGAGCGAAGAAAATAAAGCAGCTAATTAATCGAAGGAGAACATAAAAATGCAGTCAAATGAAGTGCAGGATCTGGCCCAGATAAAGAAGACACTGAAGGAACTGCTTGTAGCGGACTTATCCCTTGAAGATATCAAGCCTGAAGAAATCCGGGACGATGAGGTGCTGTTTGGTGAAGGCCTCGGTCTGGATTCCCTTGACGCTGTTGAAATTGTCGTTATACTGCAGCGCAAATTCGGCCTTGAGGTCAGGGACCTGGAAAACAGGAAAGATGTATTTTACTCTATAGACTCCCTTGCTAAATATATTTACGAGAACAGAAAAAAAGTCTCTTAAAACAGATGAGTCATTATGAAGTTCCTTCTGATGCCGGGGAACAATTCATTGTCGCATGTGGCCAAATGCCTGGCGATAAAAGAAGCCCTTGTTGACAGGGGGCATGATGCGCTTGTCGCCGTAAGCGAGAAGAGTTCGCGGTTCCTGCAAAAACAAAATATCGCTCATCATGTCCTGCCCGATATTCAGGAAAACGATGGGGCTGGAATGCCGACCGTTGAATGGTTCAGAGACCACCTGGGCATCATCGACTGTATAAATGCCGAAGTTGCTTTACTGAAGGAATATAAGCCCGACCGGGTATTAGGCGTGTTCCGTTTTACCGTCAAGGCCTCCGCACGGATCGCAGATATACCTTATGATTCACTCACCTGCGGCTGCATGACGCCGGATTCACAGGAGGTGCTTGGATTTGTCGACGGGGAGCGGGGCAGAGAGTCGCAGCAGATCATTCTGAACGGCTTCTATCGTTACGCCGCAATCAAAACAAGCATGGCTCTCGCGTCTTTCGGATTAGACGCAGTCAGCGACGTGCGATATATGCTGAAGGGGGAGCGCACATTTTTGTGGGACATCCCGGAATTTTTCCCATTGTCCCGGAAACCGGACATCATTTATATCGGGCCGATCACGTGGAACCATTGGCAATATGACCGGATGGATATCGGCACGATAGTCGACGGCAATCTTCCGCTGGCGATTATTGCCTTCGGCACCTGTATGGCGCAGGCCTCTTCCGCAAAAAGGATTATAAAAATTCTGCTCGAACTCGGATATAAAGTCCTGGTGGCTGCCGGCGGGCAGAAGGAGTTTTTAAATATTATGCCGGATGATCCGAGGGTCATCGTACATACCTTTGCCCCACTCCACAAACTTACTCCTCATGCCTCCCTGTTAATCTGCCACGGAGGTCAAATGACCGTGTTTGAGGCCTTGCAAAATAAAACACCGGTGATCGTGATGCCTTTCCAGCCTGAACAGGCGCATAACGGGGTATGCCTTGAACGCATAGGCTGCGGCAGGCGTCTGGTGCCGCCCCAGCTTTTTCAGGGCAATTCCGGCGTGTATATTGATGCGCTCAACAGCATGACCGATGATAAGATTAAATCGGCAATGACCGGACTGGTCAATAATTTGCAAAGGACAAAACGCCTGGCGGAGATCAAAGAGGCCCTCGGACAATACAAAGGGGCTGAAAAGCTGGCAATGATGCTTGAGGTGGGCTAAAAATGTCTGCGGGTATTGTTTTGGTGCATGGATACACAGGATCGTCTGAAAGTTTAAAACCGCTGACTCAACAGTTGTCTGTCAGTTGCGGCAATAACTCGGTAAAATGTGTCTCACTGCCGGGACACGACGGCAAATATGCGCCGCAGTTCAATGAACAGGCGTTCATTGAGAGTATCAGCGATGCGGCCGCATCCTTCCGGAAAGAAAAACGCAGGATTATACTGATAGGCCATTCAACCGGCGGCGCCCTCGCTCTCTCGTTTATTCTGAAGCACTCGTTTCATCCTCATTTGCTCATACTGGCGTCAGCGCCAAAAAAAATTGATTACGGGTATAAAGAGAGGTGGGACAAACACAGGTCCGGCAAAAGCGATATCCCGTTTGTTTCTATTGCAAAAATGATATCGCTGATAAACTCAATAGGCTCGCAGAGATTTAAAGGACGGTATCCGGTGCTGATTATTCACGGCAAAGATGATGAGCTTGTTCCGCCGGAAGAGGCGCTTGCTTGGAAACAGAACAGCTTTAACGGTCCGATACGCTCAGTAATCATCCCGTCCGCAGGACACGATATTTTTTGCGGCGCAAATAATAAATCAGCTATAGATATAATTGTAAGGGCCGTTGCCGATGCGACGGTCCCAGTAGATAAGCAGGACATGAAAGTAATAAGCCGGCTGTCGGCGGTCGAATCCGGGGTCAAAAAATATTTAGCGGTTTCTCCCTTATCAAAACGGCATCTGTCGCAATTCCCGAGCGGACAGACGGTCGTTGACAATAAGCCCGTGCTGTCGCCCATCGTTAAGAACGAGCCTGTATTGGCAAATATTGAAATCACGACCCGATGCAACCTTACATGTAAGTATTGCGCCCGATCAGTTTATGGAAGAGAGGCTTGCGATATGCCGAAAGAAATGTTCAGCAGTATACTCAACATACTGCCTCATGCCTACCGGATAACATTGGTGGGGCTTGGAGAGCCGCTTCTGCACCCGCTTGTTGTGGATTTTATCGCTGAGGCGTCATCCCGGGGGCGAAGGGTCGCATTGGTGACCAACGCCATGAGTCTGGACAGGCAGTTGTCCAGGGAGTTAATAAAGGCGGGACTTAGCTCTATTGCGTTCAGCCTTGACGCCCCTGATCAGGAAACAGCGTCTCATGTGAGGCAGGGGACCGATTTTTACAGGGTAATAGACAATATAAAAACCTTTACTGAACTTTGTGCATCGAAAAAACATTTCTCCACAGCCGTATTTTCAGCTGTATCAGTAAAGACCGTGCAATATCTTGGGCCGTTGATTGATATTGTTGCGCAACTGGGGGTGAAGGTTTTGATGCTGACGGATTTGAACTTCAGGCACAATATTAAAGATACTTTATGGGAAAATGCCGATGATGATATTTCTGCAACCGTACGGAAGGCGGTTGTAAATGCGTTTTCAAAAAAGCTGCCGGTCTTGTCCGTGCACGGTCTTGAAGAATTCGGTCTTGCAAAACGATATGAAGACTTTCTGCTGCTCCCCCCTGCTCGCCTATATCAGCGTTCGCCAAGACGTACATGGTGTTGTTCCCCCTGGCAAACAGTCCCTGTTGATGTTCACGGCAATGTCACTGTGTGTGATTGCCAGCCTGAAAATGTAGTTGGGAACCTTCTTGATCAGCCTTTTTCAGAGATTTGGAACGGAAAGACGTTAGTGCAGTACCGCAGGCGCATGCTTGGGTCAAGGCCGCCCAAGGCCTGCAAAATCTGCCCAAGATTTTAATTGGACGGATGTATAAGTTAAAATTATTTATCCTGACTTAAACATAAAGGAGTCCATGAACCGTTTCATTTTCTGTGTATCCATATTGTTTCTTATTTCATCATGCAGCACAGTACCTGTCACCGACCCTGCTGTCATGGCCAACTCAAAACCCCTCGTAACGTTTGTCTTTGATGACGGATATGAGACGGATTACACGGTCGCAAAAGACATATTCAGCGCGCGGGGCGAGGCTGCGAGCACTGCTGTTGTGACCGGCTGGGTCAATACCAAAGATTATTTAAGCGTGTCCCAGCTTGCAGGGCTTCAGGAAGCAGGCTGGGAAATAATGGGCCATACAGTATCTCATCCGAATCTGAGAGACTTGTCCGAGAACCAGCTTGAATCCGAATTGTCCCAATCAAAGGCAGCGCTTGAGGGCTGGGGGCTTCATGTCAGGAATATGGTTTATCCCTATAATAAATCCAACGAGACGGTCAGGAGAATTACGGCGAAATATTACAGGGCGGGAAGGGCCGGGCAAAAGATGCTGAACTCGACGGGCTCAGACCCTTATGATCTGAAATCTTCCTCCTGTGAGCTTTCTTTCTGGCACAAAATGAGTGATATTAAAAGCCGGATCGATCGGGCCTATGCTGAAAAGAAATGGCTGGTCCTGTACCAGCACCTGATCGACGCAAAAATAAGAATATCGGACAAGAGCGGCGCATTTGTCCCCGGCGAGGGGTTGAGTTTCATGCCTTCAGGGGCAGCGGGAAAATATATTGAAGATGGCTGGTGGTCAATTCAGTTCGTCCCATTGTCCGGGACCCCTCAGCCCGGAGATACGGTTACGGGCCTCTCAAGCGGGGCTTCCGGAAAGTTATGGGAAGTATATTACAATGAGAGGGAAGCGCTTATTGAGATGATTGAGTATGTGCACAAAAACTATCCTGATATGCAGATTGTGACAATCGATAAGGGTTTAGACTTACTGGAGATACGGTGATTAATGTAACGGGACTTGGCGCAATCTCTGCAGCAGGCGGCAATGTCGCTGAAACGCTTGAGTCATTCAACCTGAAAAAGAGAAACGCCGGGACAGTCACATTGTTTGAAACACCACTGAAGTATCCCGTCTTTGAGGTGAAACACATTCCCGAAGAATATTATTTAGAAGGCAGGAGGACGTTAAGCCTGGCCCTCATTTCAGTGGATGAGGCGCTCAGGGACGCGGGACTTGAGAATGACCTTTCAGGCCTTCGGGTGGGCGTTTGCCTGGGCACAACAGTGGCGTGCCAGCTTAATGATCTTGAATTCTACCAATCATACCGCGATACCGGTTCAGCTTCAATGATACCTGTTGACAGATATTTGAAAGGGAATCTTGCTGAATTTATTTCTCGCAAATTCAAAGCGAGAGGGCCCGTGCTGACAGTAGTCAATGCCTGTTCATCGGGGACCGACGCGATAGGGGTTGCGCTCTCTTGGCTGAAAAACGGCCTGTGCGACATTGCAATCGCCGGAGGGGCGGATGAATTAAACCGCATTCCTTTGTGCGGGTTTGGGTCACTCGGCATTGTCAGCGGGGAATTGTGCGCTCCATTTGACAGGGACCGCAAAGGACTTAATTTAGGTGAAGGTGCGGGTGTTCTGGTTATTGAGACAAAAGAATCCGCTGCAAGGCGCGGGAGATCATCTGACTTATATTTATCGGGATACGGCTCAGCAAGTGATTCATATCATCTTACTGCTCCCAGGCCTGACGGCGCGGGATTGGAAAGGGCAATTCTCAAAGCGCTGTCCGATTCGGGGATTAAACCCGGGGACATAGGTTTTGTTAATGCCCACGGCACTGCAACACAGGACAACGATCTTGTGGAAGGCAGCACGCTGGGAAGGATATTCGGGACTGAACTGAAGATGCTTTCAACCAAGGGATATACCGGGCATACATTAGGAGCTGCGGGGGGGCTGGAAGCTGTATTCAGCGCTGCTGCGCTCAGGGAAGAGTGGATACCCGCAAGCGCAGGGTTTAACAATAAGGATGAAAATATCCCGCTCATCCCGGTAACTGAAAGATCGGACATCAGGGGGGGCTATGCCCTTTCGACTTCACTTGCATTCGGAGGCAATAACGCTGCACTTGTGATAGGCCGGAGAAGAAAATGAATATACTCGGCATGGGGATAGTGTTTGCACGGGGCAGGGGCGTTGATAGTCTTGATAAAGCCCTTCACGAAGGATGGCAAGCACCTGCCGAAGTGGAAATAAAAGGCAGGAAATCATTTGCGTATAGAGTTGATCAGCAGGCAATCTCTGACCGCACGTTGCTTAAAAATATGCGGCGCGCTGACAAGCTGAGCAAGATGGCTGTTGTTGCCGCCTCCGAAGCGCTCGCAAACAGCAGGATAGAAGACTTGAACAGGAAGCGGGTCGGGATAATAACCGCCACTGCTTTGGGCGCGCATGTAACGACGTTTGATTTTTTAGATGACATCCTTGAATACGGGGATGCAGGTGTCTCACCGACGACATTTTCCAATTCCGTTCACAATGCCGCCGCGTCTTACATATCGTCGGCACTTGGGATTGAAGGGCCTACTCTGACGGTCACGCAATTTTTCTTTGCATTCCACAGCGCCCTTCAGCTTGCACAGGTATGGTTAAATGAGGGCCGCTGTGATTATGTCCTTGCAGGGGCCGTTGAACAGTATGGAGATGTGCTGGCGTATATCCATGATACAAAGCTGACCCCGGCCCCGGACGGCAGGATAAGGCCTTTTAATTTTAAACCAGCGTATCAGGTCCCCGGAGAGGGCTCTGTTTTTTTCCTGCTTAGTAATAAAAAACAGGACAATTCATTTTGTGAGGTCCATACTGTATCAGTAAACGCAGATGAAATAGACTTGCCGCAGGCAGACCTGTATATTATTGATGCCGACGGACTGCTGGCATATGAGTCAATTTATAAAGACTGTTTGTCTTCTGCAATCCCTGTTGCTTCTTATTCACCCCTGTTCGGCAGCATGTTGTCCGGCAGCGCCTTTAACTGTGCTGCAGGGGCATTGATGCTCAGGAACCAGAAGATATATGCGAGCCCGGTGACCGACAATTTCAATGGCCTTAATATAGCCAGCGAAACAAGTCCGTGCTGCATTGAATTAATAAGGTGCATTAGATATAATTGCCTTGACGAAAAGGCTGTAGTGTATCTCAGGAAAGCAAGGGATTAATCCATATGACAAAGACCCGGGAGCTTCATCCTGATCATTAAAATAATATGACATTACCGGACATTCAAAAAACACTGATACAGGGAATAGCCTCCATAACTTCTAAAGACGAAGCCGCTATCTCAGCGGATGTGCCCTTTCATGAACTGGGTATTGATTCCCTGGGCTTTGTTGAAATTCTCGTCTTCATAGAGAAGACCTTCAAACTGCAGTTGATAGAAACAGGACTGGACAAGAAGGATTTTGCTACCATTCACTCCCTGGCGTCTTTTCTTCACAAGAAACTTTAACCGTGCGGTTCGTTATTCCATCATCAAAAAACAGGCGTTATCTCTCCGGCGGTGACTGGGTCATAAGCTCCCTGGATTATATGATGAAGCAAACGACCTGCGCAGGCAACATGTCTCAGGTCGTGCTCATTCTGGATTCCGTAATCAGCCCGTCGGACCTTCAGAAGCGTCTTGGGCGGTTTATCAGTGAATTTCCGGTAGTGAACGGCAGCATATCGCGTGATATAAATATTTGTCCATACTGGCGGATGCCCGGAAATACTGAAGGTGAATTAAACCTTGTTTCTTATGATTGTGCTGATGAAAGTGGGCTCTTGCCATTGTTAGCTGAATGCGCCAACAGGCCTTTCAAAGACGGCACAGAGCATCTGGCATTCCATCTTATCAATGTGCAGAACCAAAAGAGCTGTCTGGCGATGACCTTTGACCACCGTCTGTTCGATGCCCGCGGGGCTGAATCCTTTCTCCGGCTGTTTCAGCAGCATGTTGAAAGTAACAGCATCGCCGGCGTTTCCTCAGGTGTTTCTCTGACTGCGCCGGCCCACCTTTCAGGATGGATGAAGAAGTTTCTTGCGGGCAGGAATGTCAATCGCAAGATAATCTCACTATCTGAACATTCTCTTGCCGCATTGCCTGTTTCTGACGGTAAAAAGAAGGGATTCAGGTTCAGACTGATCAGGTTCAGTGAGCAGGAGACAAAAACAATTTATGACAACGCTTACAGGTCTGCGGGATATTTAATGGAGACGCCGTATCTGCTTTCGGTCATTATGCAGGCAGTGAACGGGCTTTTCATGAGTAGAAAGTCTGAGGAAGGAAGTTATCTGGCCGCAGTGTCTATTGATATGAGGTCCTGTGAGGATATTAAGCAGGAGCTGTTTTTCAATCATGTGTCATATCTTTTCTTTCAGGCCCAAAGTCATCTTGTGAACAACCGGAACGAACTTGTAAACAGCGTTAAGTTGCAGATGTATGATCAGATAAAGACGGGCCTTCCCCGCGATATAATTGAGGCAAGCCACCTGACCCGCATCGCGCCACTGTCTTTTTTTAAGAAGATCATTGACGGACCGTTAAAGGGGAAGATCGCCACGTTTATTTTTTCGCATGTCAGCAAGAACCCGCTTTCTCCTGAACTGATGGGGGCAAAGATAGAAGATGTCTTTCACCTGCCGAGGGTCCCTGTGCCGCCGGGACTCGGTTTCTTTTCGAATTATTTTAACGGCAGGCTCAATCTGGTCATATCATATCTTGACGGCCTGATGAGCGATGATGAAGTGGATGTGCTTGAAAGAACGATTACTGAAAGGATGTTGGAAGGGTAAGAAGTTAAGAAGATGGGAAAAGAAAAAAAATGTGATGTCCTTGTCGTCGGAGCCGGGGTCTCCGGTGTAGCCGCAGCCGTTGCCGCTGCTCGTTCGGGCATGCGGACAATGCTCGTGGAAAAAGACAGCTTTCTCGGCGGGACCGGATATTCCGGATTGCTTCAGCACATATGCGGTCTGTACCTGAATGGAAAGACCATGCAGGAAGAGACATTAAATGACGGGATTGTCCGGGAGATAGTCAGCAGGCTTTATCAACTATCTCCACGGAATAAAATAAAGAAGATCGGGCAGGTTTATGTGCTTCCGTATTCGAGGGAGTACCTTGCCTCTGTCTTTAACTCCATGTGCCGCGCTGAAGATAAGCTTACCATTATGTTTAATGCAGCTGCAGTGTCGGTTAACAAGGTTGGCGATAAAGTTGTCGAGGTCGGGTTGGACCAGTCCGGCACAGCACACAAAATCTTTCCCCGGGTTTTAATTGATTGCAGCGGAGACGGTGAGGCTGCTTTTATGGCAGGCGCTGATTATAAATTATCGCCTGCATCGAAAAGACAGCTTGCCGGATTTATAATTCATTTGAAAGGATTAAACACCGGCGATGAAACCTTGCCCGTCAAGGTGCCTTATTATTTATCAAAGGCCGCATCAGCAAAACTGTTTCCCTCATATATCAGATTCACTGTTTTCAGTTTCGGAGAGGCCCCGGGTGAAGGGTTCCTGAAAATAAATCCGGGGCATGAGAATAGCAGGAGCATCAGGGTGATTTCAAACAGGGCCGAAAATATGCTCCGGTATCTGTCGGAGAAACTGCCTTCATTCAGGGACGCATACATTGACGGCGCCTCTCTTAGGGTAATGGACAGGGAAGGAAGAAGGCCCATCGGTGAATATACCCTTACCGAAGATGATATACTAAATGCCGGGAAATTCGATGACGGCGTTGTGAAAAATTCCTGGCCCATTGAGTTGTGGGACAGGAAGAAGGGTACGCTCTATAAATATCTTAAAGACGGTGAATATTATGAAATCCCCTTTCGCTGCCTGAAGGTAAAGGGCATATCGAATCTCCTTTGCGCCGGACGCTGCATTTCTGTTTCACATGAGGCGCTAGGTTCAACCCGTGTCATGGGAACATGCATGTCACTGGGAGAACAGGCCGGACTTGCCTCCGCATATTATATTGAGAACGGAAGATATCCACATGAAGGGAGAAAATAAATTGCGCATACTACTTGT
>JAGVNU010000078.1 GCA_020053105.1 Thermodesulfovibrionia bacterium | reverse complement strand
TCTGAAAACAAAGGGCCTGAAGCCTACTCCCTGAACAAGGCCGGTAATCTGAAGTCTGAGACGCATAGGTATATGTTACCATTTCAAACTTAAGCTTTCTTGTATAGCTTCACAAGCTCATAAGCCGCATTCAACTCAAGGGTAAGCTCTTTTGCCTTTTCCTGTAATTCTTCACTGAGATGGCTGACCTTGTCAGGATGGGACTTTGTCATCTTCTCTTTATAAGCCCTGTTTATTTCATCCAGTGTGGCATCAGGGGTGACGCCCAATATCCTGCATGCCTTGTCTAAAGTGAGCGGGCCATGAGGTCCGTCTGTACTCTTTTGCTGCGACTGATAGCCGGAGTTTGATTGTGTGTCATAGCCGGAGCGCTGCTGCTTTTGTTTTGCATTTTTATACAGGAAATAAAACAGCGCCGCTGCAGCGATAAGGTCATCAAAGAACAACGGGTTCGCGTCAATAGGGCTTATGATGTAAATGGATAAGAGGGTTATCCAGAGGTAGTTTAATGATTTGCTCATTTATTTAACTTAAAGTCAGGCATAAGCGCTCAGTAAGGTTATTCAATTGGTCTTATACCATATATTACAGGACCCTTCCATTGAAACCATGCAAGGTCCTGCAGGAGACTTCGGGGTGCATGCGTTTTTGAACAGTTTGCAGTCCGCGGGATAGGCCTTTCCCAAAATCACTTTTCCGCATATGCAGCCGGGAATTTTTTCTTCTTTTATCTCCTTAAGCTCAAAGACCTTTCTAGCGTCCCTTGCGGAATATTCATCTCTTAATTCCAGCCCCGATCCCGGGATGTATCCGATTCCCCTCCAGTTGACGTCCGCGGTCTCAAAAAATTTTGCCATGATTTTCTGCGCCTGCATATTCCCTTCCGGCCTTACCACGCCGGCGTATACATTTCCTGTCCGGACCTTTCCATTTTTTAACTGGCCAAGGATCTCGGCTATACCGAGCATCAGATTATCCGCTTCAAACCCTGCCACAACCGTCGGTATACCGTATTTCTCTGAGAACACATTCCATGCGTTTGAGCCGACTATCGCAGATACATGGCCGGGCGCGATAAAGCCGTCGATGCCTATCTCTGCGTCCTTGACAAGTATTTCCATAATGGTCGGCGTTAACCTGTGCGAGCTGAGAATGTAGAGATTGTCCGGAACACCCATCTCCAAAATTGCGGCGGTGGGCGCTGTAGTTGTCTCAAAGCCGATTGAAAAGAAGACGATCTTTTTGTCCGGGTTTGCGTTGGCAATGCTTATTGCCTCAGACGGGGATGTTATCATTTTGTAATTTCTCCCCTGGGCGCGAATGGAGCCTTCCTTTGACGGGACCCTTAACATGTCGCCATAAGTAACAAGTAGCACGTCGGCCCTGCTGGAAAGACTGATAGCGTTTATGATATCGCTTTCAGGACAGACGCACACAGGGCATCCTGGGCCGGGGATGATTTCAAGGTTTTCCGGCATGAGGCTCCGCATTCCTGAAAAAGCGATAGTGTGCTCATGCGACCCGCATACGTTCATGATACGGACTTTTTTATCAGAAGGGACAAGCGAATGGATGAGTTTTATTATGTCATTTGATTTGTCCATATGAGCTAAACACATAGTAAACTATCCCCTGCAATTACTGCAAGGGATAAGATTGCATCGTAATCAAGTTCTATATGACATGTGACGATATAGCCTTAAGGCCGGTTTTCTATATATTATTTTAAGGATAAATATGCCGCCAGTGAAATACAATGAAAAAGAGCAACAGCGGATTGAGAAGTTAGAGTCAACGGTCAAGAACTATATTGAGCACCATCTTGGCAAAGACTGCGAGAGGTCTCATACCTTTGACTTTTATATCGGGCTGGCCTATGCCATCCGCGACAGACTCATAGAGGAATGGCTTGCCACGCAGAGGTCTTATTATAATACGAAGGCCAAGCGGGTTTATTACCTTTCTCTTGAATTTCTGGTCGGCAGGACTCTTGGCAACAGCATGGTTAACCTGGGCATTGAGGATGAATGCACCCGGGCAATGGAGGCGCTGGGCTGTAAAATGGAGGATATAAGGGAGGCGGAGTGGGACGCAGGGCTTGGCAACGGAGGATTAGGCCGTCTTGCTGCCTGTTTTCTTGATTCCTTTGCCACATTGGGGATCCCTGCTTACGGATACGGCATAAGATATGAATATGGACTCTTTTACCAGAAGATCAAGGATGGGTATCAGGTTGAGACTCCCGATAACTGGTTGAGGTATGGCAATCCATGGGAAATAGCCCGGCATGGACATTTCTTTTCAGTCCATTTTAATGGGAGAGTAAACCAGTATACAGATTCAAATGGCATATTGAAAAATGAATGGGTCGATACCGAAGAAGTCATGGCAATGGCATGCGATACCCCGATTCCCGGCTACAGGAATGACAATGTAATCAATATGAGGCTCTGGACCGCAAAGTCTTCAAGGGATTTTGATCTGCATTTTTTTAACGGCGGCAATTATATCAACGCAGTTGAAAATAAGGCAAAGTCAGAAAGCATCTCAAAGGTGCTCTATCCCTCGGACCACATTATGGAAGGAAGGCTTCTGAGGTTGAAACAGCAGTATTTCTTTGTCTCCGCTACTTTTCAGGACATTATCAGGAGATATAAAAAAGAGGACCTTTGTTTTGATAATTTTACAAACAGAGTGGCTGTGCAGCTCAATGATACGCATCCCGCCATCGCCATTCCCGAGCTTATGAGAATCTTCCTGGATATCGAAGGTCTTACCTGGGAAAAGGCATGGGACATTACAGTCGGAACATTTGGGTATACAAATCACACTGTCATGCCTGAGGCCCTTGAGAAATGGCCGGTCTCAATGTTTGAACATTTGTTGCCGAGACATCTGCAGATAATCTATGAGATCAACAGGAGGTTCCTTGAAGAGATAAACCGGCATTTCCCCGGAGATTTTGAAAAGAGAAAAAGGATGTCGCTTATCGAAGACGGTGATGAAAAGATGATAAGGATGGCAAATCTTGCTATCGTAGGAAGCCACTCTGTCAACGGCGTTTCAAAGCTCCATTCCGAGATACTCAGGGACCGGCTATTTAAAGATTTTCATGACATGTTTCCTGAGAGATTCAATAACAAGACAAATGGAATTACACCTCGAAGGTGGCTCAAGAAGGCCAATCCGCTATTGTCCGACCTTATCACGGAACATATAGGGGATAGATGGATTGCTGATCTTGATGAGTTAAAAAAACTTACTCCTCTTTCTGAAGATGATAACTTCAGGCAAAGATGGATGGAAGTCAAGACGGAGAATAAAAAACGGCTCGCGGAATACATTTCAAAAACTAACAATATAAGGGTCGACGCAGGCTCCATGTTTGACGTCCAGGTCAAGAGGATCCATGAATACAAAAGGCAGCTCCTGAATGTCCTGCATGTTGTGACCCTCTATAACAGGATAAGACGCGGCACAGGTGAAGTACATACACCCCGCACTGTTATATTTTCCGGCAAGGCGGCCCCTTCATACTGGATGGCAAAACTTATAATCAAGCTCATCCATTCAGTGGCAGACGTTGTCAACCACAGCAAAGAGGTGGGGGACAGGTTAAAGGTGGTTTTCCTCAGTAATTATAATGTCTCTCTCGCGGAAAGGATAATACCTGCCGCTGATTTGTCTGAGCAGATTTCTACTGCCGGGACAGAAGCGTCGGGTACAGGCAATATGAAGCTGTCATTAAACGGCGCCCTGACAATAGGCACCCTTGACGGCGCAAATATTGAGATAATGGAAGAGGTGGGCAGGGACAACATATTTATTTTCGGGCTGACCCCGCAGGAGGTCCTTGAAATGAAAGGTTCGGGTTATGACCCTTACAGCTCTTATGAGAAGGACCGCGAATTGAAAGAGGTTTTGGACATGATAGGCAGCGGATATTTTTCTCCTGAAAATGCCGGACTCTTCAAGCCTGTTGTCGATTCCATTCTCTATCATGGGGACACATATATGGTCCTTGCTGATTACGAATCCTATATCAACTGTCAGGAGAAGGTAGGCAAGCTCTATGAAGACAAACATGAATGGGCCCAAAAGTCCATCTTGAATGTTGCGAATATGGGAAGACTCTCCAGCGACCGCACCATAAAGGAATATGCACGGGAGATATGGGGGATAGATATTGAGAATAAGAAATAAATTATCATGCTGTTAAAAAAATGCCGTGTTGGGGTATCCTCCATCCTGTAATCTCAAGAACCATATTTCAGAAGTTTATGCCACGAAAACGCATCGCCATCTCAGGCCCTTTGGCCTCTTCCTCATGTTTAAAAAAGACGAAGGCCCGCTTCCATTTTTGAGAAAGGATTTTTCCCATCCATTGTGAGAGACGGGCATCCGTATAATCGGAACGGCGCAGGCGCAGGTAACCCCATGCAGCAGTACTGATGATCTCATTAACCGGGTCTTCATCGGTATCGGCAGTGCACAGGCTGTGTCCCCTTTCACGAAGGAGGTCGGAAGTTTCAACCTCTAGCCAGGACGGGTGGCGAAACTCAAATGCGCAGGGCATACCGGGAATCTGCCTGAGAAGATCTTTCAGCGCTGGGAGGTCCGCATGAAAATTCTTTGGGAACTGAAAAAGGACCGGCCCCAGTTTCCTTCCCAGGACCGAAAGTGTCCTGAAGAGGTAGTCGATATCCTCCTCCACATTTCTCAGCCTCTTCAGATGTGTTATGACCTGGGGCGCCTTGATTGCAAAAACAAAATCGTCGGGTACCTGTTCGGCCCAGGACGCAAGTACGCCCTCTGTGGGCATGTGATAAAAGGTATTATTGATCTCTACTGTGCTCAAGCGTTCCGAATAGAAGCGGAGCATTTCCCTGGGCGAGATCTTTTCAGGATAGAATTTTCCCTTCCATTCCTTGTGCCCATATCCGCTTGTGCCGACGTAGATCTTCATGATTTGCTGTCGCAGGGGCGTTTATCAGTTACATGGCCTTCGTCTGCCAGAGTCCGAAAGTCGCGCCGGTCGGGTCTGTAATTACACTGAACCACCCCATGTTCGGGACCTCGGTGACATCCTTGCAGACCGTTGCCCCGAGGGTCTGAGCCTTTTTTGTCGAGGCTGCAACGTCATCAACCAGGATATACGGAAGCCAATTGTCCGGAACGCCTGGAACAGGGTTCTTCATCATACCTCCGCCTGTTCCCTCCCCGACGTTGATTATCGTGTATTCCATGTCCGGGAATTCTTCCAGCTTCCAGTCAAACATTCCTGCGTAAAACTTCTTTGATTTTGCCAGGTCTTTTGTCTGCAATTCAATGTGGACAAATGGATTTGCCATGCTGCACCTCCCTATGGTTATTTATAGTCTCAAGTATAGCAGGTATATGCCTTTCGTCAAGAGAATGAAGGAAAGGGCAAGCTATGAAATTCCCATCGGTGTTTCGGGATTAAAAAATATAAGTTGACAAATGAATACATATATTCTAATATTTGAATATATTAAGAATGTGAGATGACGAACTAAGGCCCTGAAACTGAAACGGGCCGTATCTCTTGTTAAGAAAAGCCACAATAGAATAAGGAGGCTGATATGTCGGAGAATAAACCAGTCAAAATTGTTTCAGTCATGTGTTTTCATGACGAGCTTTGTCAGGTCTACAATGCCCTTATGACGGCATATAGTCTTTTGAAGGAGGGGGCAAAGGTCACACTGTTCTTTGGTTCCCGAGGGGTCAATGCGATCCATAAAGACAAGGTGAATGATCTCAAGTGCCTGCCGGACCAGCCAAAGGAAGTAGGCGAAGCGGTGATGAAAAGAATGGATGAAATGAACCTGCCGACAGCGGAGGATTTACTTTACATGCTGTACAAGGAGGGGGCAACGATGTTTGCATGTCCTTTGAACGTTCCTATCTTCGGGATGAAAAAGGAGGATTTTGTTGACGGTGTGGTGCTTGCTGATCCTGCGACTTTTTATAAAGACGTTGTTATTAAAGCTGACGTGAATATGACATTTTAACATTCTGATCATGATCATAAGCCCGATGTATGATTTATTTGAAATGAAAGGAGGAAGTCTGTATCATGACGGTATTAAAACTCTTCATCAAGGAACCGCCGGGGGGAAGGTGACAGACAAATATCATGGCCGCCGTGAACGCGGCTGAAGTGTTTGAACTGGAGGTCGTCCGGATTCCCCAAAGCAGCGCCGGGGAGGATGTGAAAGTTCCTTCAGTATATCTCGAAGACATACTCCTTGCCGAGATCGGGGGATTAAGAGACGGAATAATTGAGGAAGAGGATTTGATGGATGAACTTGAAAGGGCAAATGTGTCCAGGAAAGAGAATGAATAAAGGCCGTTGAAAAATGCCGGAGGGTATGCATATAATTATTAACAATTACAAAAAGGCAGACTCTCCAGGAGAAAATGAGCAAAACGCTTTATGAAATACACGCCGATATATGCAAGACACTCGGCAACGCAAAGAGGATAGAGATCCTCAATGCCCTTGGAGATAAAGAATTATCTGTCAGCGAACTTGTAAATGTTCTCGGCATATCGCCTGCCAATGTCTCCCAGCATCTTGCTGTCATGAGGCAGAAGGGCATTCTTACATCAAGAAGAGAGGGCAACAATATTTTTTACAAGGTTTCCAACCCAAAAGTAATAACGGCTTGCGGACTGATGAGAGAAGTGCTTCTGGAGAAGTTTGAAGAGGGGCAGAAGTTAGCGAAGAAATTTACCAGGAAATAATTTTTTTGATGGGTATGTGCAAATATTAGAATATTCTACTATTCATATTATTCTGCTTTCATGATCGGAGGACAGCAAAAATGAAGAAATTTTCCCTTGTTGAATTTTCGGTTGAGCACCCCAGGCTGATTGTTCTGCTGACGATAATTATTACCCTTGCGTTTGCAACCCAGTTCACAAAGAT
>JAGVNU010000116.1 GCA_020053105.1 Thermodesulfovibrionia bacterium | reverse complement strand
GCAGAGGACTGAAAATCCTCGTGTCCGTGGTTCGATTCCGCGACTGCCCACCACTTTTTCTTCGTTATATTCAATAGGTTGCAGAGTATCCCCGCTTTCATTATTGTCTTGAGTAACAGGACGTATGCCGTTCTTTGCCCTTGTTCTTCTTTCTCTTGATCTCTTGATGAATTCCTGTTGCAGATTATTATTTGACGATGGGGCAATTTAATGATATATAAATTTTATGTCATCCGTGTCAGGCATAGAATTTATGGAAAAAAGAGCATATAAACGAATACCGGTAAATATTGAGATAGAATATTATCTCTGGAATCCGCTCTTCTGGAAGAAACATTGCACGGGGACGATAAAAAATATCTCGGAAAAGGGTATGTTTATCAGTACGAAGACCCCTCCTTTTCCTATTGACTCACTGCTTGAAATAAACATTCCTCTTAATAAAGACGTACTGTTTATCCCGGCCAAAGACAATACAATTACCTGGAGACATTGTGCGTCTGATAATTCCTGTGATGCGATAGGCGTGGAACTTTCCAATCCGCCTCGTAAGTATTCAGTAATCATAGAAAAAGTAAAGGGCACTTCAGATACATAGGCAACTCACCCGGAAGGACAATTTAATATCAGTGGCATGAACTGCAGGTGGATTTACTGCATGAGGTGCAGCCCGACCCTCCGGAAGATGTCGCCGGCTTTTCCACACCACTCATGCCGAAGAGTGAAAACTTCTTTGTGATATTCTTTGAACTGCACTTCGGACATAACACGTCAGGACCGGACCCGTAGACGAGCTTCTCAAAATCCTCTGCGCACTCGTTGCATCTATATTCGTAAATAGGCATAAGACTAATATCAAGAAATAAAGATGAAAAATCAAAACTGCTATTTAGGCACCTTTTCCCAGTCGGCAAGGAAATTCTTGATGCCGATATCCGTAAGAGGATGTTTTGAAAGCTGCCCGATCACTTTAAATGGAATGGTGGCTACGTGCGCGCCCATTCTCGCGGCATCCAGCACATGAACAGGGTTACGGATACTGGCAACGATGATTTCTGTCTCGAAGCCGTAGTTGTCATAGATCTCAAGGATCTGGCTGACGAGCTCCATGCCGTAGCCGCTTATGTCGTCAATTCTCCCTACAAATGGGCTGACATATGTCGCGCCGGCCTTTGCGGCAAGTAAGGCCTGGTTCGCTGAGAATACGAGAGTCACGTTTGTCTTTATCTTAAGGCCTGTAAGTTTTTTCGTTGCCTTTAAGCCTTCTGTTGTCATGGGTATTTTTACTACAATGTTTTTATGGATCCTGGCCAGGCTCTTTGCTTCTTTAACCATCCCCTCTGCATCCAGGCTTACTACCTCAGCGCTTACCGGTCCGTCAACTATTGAGCATATTTCTTTAAGCAGCTTTACCGGCTCCTTTTTTTCTTTTGATATAAGTGAGGGGTTTGTAGTAACACCATCTATTACTCCAATTTCCCACGCTTCCTTAATCTCAGCGATATTTGCAGTGTCGATAAAAAATTTCATTAAGGCCTCCTTGTTTATTTAAATGATAAAGTCACTTGCTCTGATGTTCTTGCGGAATGATGAATATTATAACAGGATTTGAAAGAAAATAAATTAAGCCTGGAACGTAATTTACACCCTGTTAAATAAAGGCTGAAAGCTTATTGCTTATTGTCGGTTTGCTGCTCATGCATGGCCTCGTCAATCACTTCGACGATATGCTTTATACCGAATTCCGATCCTGTCTCTTTTCTTAAAGCCTCCAGCTGCATTATACATCCAGGGCAGGAAGTGACGACTGTATCTGCCCCGGTGTCTGATATATTTTCCATTTTCTTCATCCCGATGCTTTTAGACATATCTTTGAAATGCATGCTGAAAAGTCCGGCAAAGCCGCAGCATTCATCGGCATGTTTCATTTCAATCAATTCAATGCCTTTTATTTTATTAAGGATATGTCTCGGCTTCTCTCTTATTCCCAGGCCGTGACTGAGATGGCAGGGATCATGATAAGTAACCGTAGAGGGGGCTGTTTCGAGGTCTGCCGCTATATCATATCTGAGCAGAAATTCATTGATGTCCATGAGATTGTGTATAGTATTGCCCGTCATTTGAGGGTACTGGTCCCGCATTACCATCGTGCAGGTAGGACACATGCTGATAATTGCTTCGGCCCGTACTTTATTAAAGTGTTCAATGTTTTTTTCAGCAAGTTTCAGCGCCTCCTCTTCAAGGCCCAATGATCTGAACGGGGCCCCGCAGCACACTTCTCCCTTAAACACGACCACTTCATATCCTTTTGACACCAGGATATGGGACAGGGACTCTCCGAGGTTGGGATAGAAGTAGTTGACGCTGCACCCTGCAAAGATCGCCATCCTGCCGGTCTTATTTGTTGTTTTATAGACCTGAAGACTGTTTTTGAAGGGGGTAGAGGTAATTTCAGGCACATATCCGATTACCCCTGAGTTGTAAAGGCCCCCGTAAAATAGTTTCTGCCCCCACTTCAGTATGGAGAATAAATTATCGAATCCTGATGCCGAAAGTTTTAATGCGCCCCTGATAAGACGTCCCTTACTGTAGGCTTTTTTCAGGGCGGCCCTTCCCTGATAAATGACCTCCGGGATGTTGATGCCTGCGGGACACATGTTTTTGCATGCGCCGCAGAGCATGCAGCTGTAAATCATTTCGGCAAGGGCAGCAGTCGGGGCCAGACGTTCCATGTCGAGTTCACCAAGCATCGCGACCCTGCCCCGCGCGCCCATGGTCTCATTATATGTAGCGAGGTATGTCGGACAAAGAGACTTACAGGCCCCGCACCGGACACATTTAGAGGCTTCAGTGAGATTTAATGGTTTAGTCATTTATCCTGCGTGGATTTTTGTGATGTTTGAATCCGTTAGAGTATTTCATTCCCGCTCCCGCTTCTGAAGCCCTGCAAATCCAGGGTAATATATTTGAAACCGATGGACCGGAAATATTTCACTATTTCATTTCTGGCCGGGTCGGCAGTCAATTTATGGAAATCGTCAGGATGAATTTCAATCCGTGCGACCTCGGAATGATTTCTGACCCTGAGCTCTGTTATACCATATTGTCTGATGAAGGCTTCGGCCTTACTGACTTTTTCAAGGGCTTCCACGGTGATCTTCTGCCCATAAGGGATCCGTGAAGAAAGGCAGGGGGTCGCCGGCTTGTTCCATGTAGGAAGACCGAGGGCTTTTGAGAGTTCCCTGATTTCATCTTTACTCAGCCCGGCATCAAGCAGCGGACTTTCAACGCCTTCTTCATGAGCGGCGCGTCTTCCCGGACGCCGGTCTTTGGCATCATCCGAGTTGGTGCCGTCAAGAATAAAGTGGTAATCTTCTTTTTCTGCGATCTGTTTCAGTTTGCTGAAAAGCTCTTTTTTGCAGTAATAGCACCTGTCCGGGGGATTTGTTGAATAACTGCTGTTCCCCAGTTCATTCGTCCGTATTATTCTGTGACCGACATTTAATGAACCTGCCATTTCTTTTGAAAAGGAGAACTCTTCCTCCGGCATGCTTTCAGACTGTCCTGTAACAGCGAGGACTTCTCCCAGTCCGGACATGGAGGCCGCCTTTAAAAGAAAAGTGCTGTCAACGCCGCCTGAGAATGCAATGATGACCCGGTCCATCTGTCGCAGTCTGTTTTTAAGTTTGTCGAACTTCTCGTCTAATGTCATTTAATATGGCTCCAACCATTTTAACTTTTTCAACCGTCCAAAGATCGGTAGACAGGAAAGACACGGGGATATGACGGTTTCGGCTTATCTGCATGAACTGTCTGAACGGATTGAGCTGCGTGAACTATTCTTTACAGTGTTGCAACTTCATAGTATTCCTGATGGAAATTTTTATCGGCCTTCACAATGATCTTAAATCCGCATTCCCTTTCAATCGTCTCAATCCCCTCCCGTTCGTCGTCATAAATAAGGTCAGCCACGTGGGGATTTGCCGATATCATTATCTTGCAGTTTTTCTGAGTCAGACCTATCCTTCTTAATTCCATAAATATCTCGTAACACACGGTTGTAGGTGATTTAATAAAGCCCTTGCCGTCGCAATACTGGCAGGGCTCGCATAATATTCTCTGAAGGCTGTCTCTTACCCTTTTTCTCGTCATCTGGATAAGACCGAGTTCCGAGACTTCAAGTATTGTGCATTTGGCCCTGTCCTTGCTCATTGCCTCCTGGAACACTGAGAACAGTTTCTTCCTGTTTTCTTCTTTCTCCATATCTATGAAATCGATTATGATAATGCCTCCGAGGTTCCTGAGCATTATCTGGTAAGCGATTTCCTTGACTGCCTCAATATTGGTCTTGAAGATCGTGTCTTCAAGCGAGGCCTTGCCTACATACTTCCCGGTATTGACATCTATGGACGTCAGGGCCTCTGTCTGGTCAAGGACAATGTATCCGCCGGACTTGAGCCACACGCGTTTTCCCAGGGCCTTTGGTATTTCCAGTTCGATGCCAAAGGCGTCAAATATGGGCTCTGCCCCTTCATAAAGTTCGATCTTGGATATCAGCTTCGGGAAATAGGTATTAACAAAGTCATAGACTTTCTTGAAGCCTTCTTTGGAATCGATTATGAGCTTATCGATATCGTGACCGAAAAGGTCTCTTACGCTCCTCAATGCAAGGTCAAGATCGCTGTAAAGACTGTTGGGTGAGTGGACCTTTTCTTTTTTCTTCTGGATGTTGTCCCACAGGAGCATCAGATATTCAATGTCCTTTCTGATTTCCTCATCCGTGCAGCCCTCGCTTGCCGTTCTGATTATGAAACCAAAGTTCTTGGGCTTAAGCGAGCTGACAAGGTCTCTCAGCCTTGTTCGCTCGTCTTCCTGGAGAATTTTTCTTGACACGCCGATATGCTCGACCTCCGGCATCAGCACAAGATATCTTCCCGGAAGCGTGATATAGGCGGTCACCCTTGCCCCTTTGGTCCCCATGGGATCTTTAGATACCTGGACAAAGACCTCTTCTCCTTCCTGAAGCATGTCTTCGATCGGCAGGTTGATCGGAACACTTTCCTCAACATCTTCGCCGAAAATGGAATAATCGAAGCCTGACAGCACATCCGCGGCATGGAGAAAGGCCGCCTTTTCAAGGCCGATGTCTACAAACGCGGACTGCATGCCGGGCAGGATCTTTACTACCTTGCCTTTATAGACATTGCCTACGAGGCTGACGCCTTTTTTCCGTTCAATATATAACTCGGACAACTGGGCATTAGTGTCTATTAATGCCACCCGGGTCTGTTCAGGAGTAATATTAATCAGAATTTTACCTGCCATAACCTCCACTCTCTATATGCAAACTTTCCTGACCTTATTATAACCATAAAGGCCGGTCCTTTTTATCCCGGCGGATTGCAGCTCTTCAACTGTCTTCTGAAGCACTTCCTTTAATATCTCAAACAGTCTCACCTTTGCGTCTTCAGTGTCAGCAAGGGAAATAAGCAGCCTGTTGTCCAGCACCTCTGCTTTTTCTACCATAGGGCGGATGTCCACAGTCTTTTTTTCCCTTGATACCTGCCAGGTCAGGCTGTTCATAAATGAATTTATGTTTTCCACGTCTGATTTGTAAATAATTATTTCATATTCATATCCGGAAATACAGTCATTCAGGGACCTTGCATTAACAGGAATGGAATCTGCGCTATGAGCTTCAAGTCCTTCCGGCAATGCTGAATTCAGCTTTGTCAGGAAATCTTGTGAATTTATAAAGACCGGTGTCTCAATATCAAAATACTCGTTTAATCCTTCTATCCCTGCAGCGAGGGCGGGCCCAAAGGAGATCTTTGGAAGCGGATGAAAACCCGTAGAGTATGAAACAGCGATAGAGGCCCTTCTCAAGGCCCTTAATATTGATGTCATTAATTCCTGGTGCCCAAGATGCCTCAGAATGCCTGTCTTTGAAAATCTCACCCTGTATTTTGTCTGGGTTGAAAGAGGAGAGTTTCTGGTTTCGGGCTGCATGTTCTGCAGCGCATGTTCCGCGGTCTGCAATCTGCGTTCCGCGTCCTGTTCTTTATCGTTGCAGACCAGGCCGCATCCGTGACAGGATTTGCCGCAATCCGGTGTAATGCGCGCCTCTGAGGACTTCCCGTATTCTGATTTCAGAAATTGTTTCGTTATCCCTGTGTCGATAAAATCCCATGGCAATTCCAGTTCAGGACCAAAGGAACGCGAGGCGTAAGCGTTAAGGTCGATCCCTGATTGCTGTGCCGCGATCTCCCAGGTTTCATATCTGAAAAGCTCAGACCATCCGTCAAAACGGCAGCCGAGTCTCCACGCCTTCTCCAGCAGGATGGCGGTGTCTTTGTCCCCCCTTGCAAATACAGCCTCAAGGACACTGTTTTCAACGTGCTGTCCCTTGAAGTTGATGCCCTGCTTTCTGAAGGCCCTTTTTATATAGTCCTGTTTGTTCCGCAGTTCCTCGGATGAATTTTGACCTGCCCACTGAAAAGGGGTGTGCGCCTTCGGGACAAAGGCTGAAATACCCACGTTGACATTGACGCGCTTTCGTGTTATTTCTCTCCCTTTTTTTAATGCCTTCCCAGCCATATCTATCAGGCCGTCGATATCAGCCATCGTTTCCGTAGGGAGGCCGATCATGAAGTAAAGCTTGATAGTGGTCCACCCCTCATCAAAGAGCTTCCTTAATGTTTCATCATACTCTTCATCCGTAAAATCCTTGTTTATTACATCGCGAAGTCTTTTTGTTCCGGCCTCCGGGGCAATGGTGAAGCCCGTCTTTCTCACGCTCTTTATCTCCTTCAGTACCTCGCTGTTTACAGCCCCGACCCGCAAGGATGGGAGCGAGACCGAGGTGCGGGACCCGGAGCACATCCTGTTAAAGCCCCTGATCAACGGCAGGAGGCTGCTGTAGTCCCCGGTGCTGAGCGAGGTGAAAGAGACCTCTTCATAGCCTGTACTGAGAATGGATTTTTGCGCAATGGCGAGGACCGTTTCGAGCGATCTCTCCCGTAAAGGCCTGTAGATCATGCCGGCCTGGCAGAAACGGCATCCCTTTGTACAGCCCCTTGATATTTCGATTGCCACCCTGTCATGGACAATTGAGGTATACGGCAAAAGTGGCGCATCGGGGAAAGGCGCCTTGTCCAGGTCATGGACAATTCTTCTTTTGATGATCTGCCTGTCAACATCATGGACCGATGGGACATATACGCCTTCTAATTTTGCAAGGCTGTTTAACAGTCTTGTACGGGCTAACGGCCGCGCGTCTCTGCAATTTTTTACTTCATCTATTATCTCTTTAATGACATCTTCGCCGTCACCAATGACAAAGGCATCGATAAAAGGGGCAAGAGGCAGTGGATTGACAGTGCAAGGGCCTCCCGCAATAACAAGCGGATAGTCCTCCGTGCGTTCTGCTGATTTTATCGGTATCCCTCCCAAATCCAGCATGTTGAGCACGTTTGTATAGGAGAGTTCATACTGCAGGGTAAAGCCGAGTATGTCGAAGTCCCGTAAGGGTCGATGGTTGTCAATTGACGTTAAAGGGCGGTTGTTTTTCCTGAGCCATGATTCAAGGTCGGTCCAGGGAGAATAGACCCTTTCAGCAGAGGCATGGGGCATATTATTAATTATTGAATAAAGGATTTTGAGGCCGATATGAGACATCCCGATCTCGTAAGTGTCGGGAAAACAGAGGGCAACTTTAACATCTCCGTCCTTGCGGACCATGTTTATTTCATTGCCGATATATCTGCTGGGTTTACTGAAAATTCCGTAATTCATGCGCAATGTTCATTATCACACAGGGTATTGCTGAAATGCAATTTATGACCTGATATTCATAGTCGCTGGTGAGAGTGCAGGCATGAACCGTTCCCTGTGGAGCCGGGCGGGAATTATTTCTCTTTTTTGGCCCTGAACCTCAGGCAGGGCATGCCTGACGCCCTGAATACCGCGCCTGATGGCATCTCCCTGGATTTGAAGCCCATTATCTTGCATCCCCGCGGGAATTTATCGTCCCATGTTATAAAAAAGTGGATGCAGTCAAAGCAGTTGATTTTATCTTTTTTCATTCTGCATGTCTCTTTGTCTATTGAGTAATTTTACATGTTAATGCTTGAGAATGTCATGGGGCAGGCAAGGCCTGATATCCGGACGACTTACAGGAAAGGACCGTGAAGTATGTTTACAAATAGGAACCTTGTTTTGTTTCAGACAAAAGAAGTATTATTAAATGTGCCGGGGATCTAAAAAGATACGCTAAATAGAAATATAAAGGAGATGCAACATGAAAAGATTAATGGTGTTTATTGTATTGATACTCGCGGTTATGCTTCAGGTTTATGTACAAGAGGCAAATGCCGCTTCTCCGAAGGCCGGGGAAATAACGAACAAGAAGGCGGAAGTGAAGGGCCAGGATGATCTGTCCACTTTGTCCGGGAAGGTTGTGGAAACAATGGACAGCGGCGGGTATACGTATGTCAATTTACAGAAAAACGGCAAGAAGATATGGGTGGCTGTGCCTCAGATGAAAGTGACAGTCGGGCAGGAGATTTCTTTTGCTCCCGGTATGGTTATGAATGAGTTTAAGAGCAATTCACTGAACCGTACCTTCGATGCTATTGTCTTTTCCAGTGGGGTTGCCGGACAGGAAAGTAAAGCGTCTGTGCCGAAACCATCTGAAGGGAAACAGACAGAGACCAAAAAAGTAAAGGTTGAAAAGTCGTCCGGTCCCAATGCTTATACAGTGGCCGAGCTTCATGAAAAAAGCGCTGCGCTTGATAAGAAAAATATTGTTGTGAAGGGGCAGGTTGTCAAGGTCTCTCAGGGAATCATGGGCAAGAACTGGGTACATATCCAGGACGGGAGCGGAGATTCCTCAAAAGGCTCAAACAATATTGTTGCAACAACGCAGGACCTGCCTTCAGTGGGAGATGTAGTGACTGCAAAAGGGACTTTATATAAGGACAAGGACTTCGGCAGCGGATACAAATATGCCGTTATTGTGGAAGAAGCAAGTATAAAGAAATAAGCGTTCAAGATATTGCAGGGGCGCGGGCTGAATCGCCCCTGCTGATTCAAGGCGTCTGTATATATCCCACCTATCATTTATATATCGTCAGAGAAAAATCAATTGAGCCTTAAATTTCCTGCCAAGGATGTGACAGCCCGTTCTCTTTAAAAAATTGATCGTTTTGATGAGAGCAGATCATAAAAGAGTGTCTTTGAAGACTCAGTATTTATCAGGAGTAAATTTATATAAAGGTCTCTTCCACCAATGTTCGATAAGTAACCATAGGGGAGATGGCATAGATTCCTTTCAGCCTCAAGATTTTAAATGGAAATTGATAATTCAAACAGGGCGACTTGAGATTTCATAATGCGTTTCTTTCGGCATGAAGTGTGTTTTGGGGTATTGTATTTTCTTCTATCAATCGGCAAATTGATTTACAGATTGACGGTCAACGATAATTACCGGATATGGTCACTTTTCAGACGAGGTGGCTGTTATTGAGAATACCTGCGTATAAATAATCTGTGAAGATGAGAAAATCGATGATTACAGGTTGAAAGAGGGATCCACGTTTAATCGAGGGAATGTTTTTTTTGCTCGCAAGTTGAGAGTGTAAATAAAGTTGAATAGGCTTAAAATACTTTCTATGTGTGATTGCGTTTCTTAAATTGAAATATGTAATCCGATGGCCTTAAATCTTTTGGATAATATCACTTAATAAAATAAGAATTAACTAAATCTAAAATTATATTGTTCCAGCCTTCCGGCCCTATCCCATCTGCTTTTGTTAGCCCGGGGATATTTATTTGTCGGTTATATTCTCCATCAGGTTTCTGTACAATCACAGGATAATCAACCCTTTCAAGCATTGGAATATCATTTGGGCTGTCACCGACGGCAATAGCTGAGATTTCACCAAATTCCCTTTTGTATAAATCAATCAGAATAGATACGGCTTTCCCTTTATCACTGTTTCCGAGGATATGGTGAAATTGTCCCTGTGTATGGGTAAAGCCTTTCTTCTTAACGCGGGCTAACAGTTTAGGGACATCTTCTTTTCCACCTGTAAATATAAACGGCTCATCGAAATCCCTCTCCTTTGCCATCTCCGCCTCTTCAATACTCAGTCCGGTTACCACTGAGACTTCCTCGACCGTCATATCGCCGAATCCTTTTATGTCAAACCCTTCTGTTCTGAGTTCATTCAGGGCCTTCCTCAGATCGGAATATTTTGCCCCGAGTCTTATCAAATCATATGGGTTGTCTTCCTCTATCATCAATTCGAGATCTGAAAGCTGGAACTTGAAATAGCCCTTAGGAATATAGATGCCCCCGCCGTTTTCAGAAATAAAGGGATGGAGGTTATAAAGCTTCTTTCTGTAATGCTCGATTTCTTTCCGTGTTTTGCTTGAACAGATTATGAGAGGGACATTTTTCTCTTTTATCATTTGAAGCGCAGGCAGGGCTGTTTCAAATGAATAATTTGAATAGTCCAGAAGTGTCCCGTCAAGGTCCGTGAAGATGATGATTTTTTTCATTCAGGTCTTACCTTCACCTCGACGAACGGGTCTTTGACCGCCTTGCGTTTGCCGATAGAAATCGTGATGCTGCTCTCTGGAATTCCATATTCATTGATAATGACATCTACCACTGCCTTTGCCCTTTCTTCTGCATTGATCATCCTCTTCCTGTAAGAGATGGAGGATTCAGGGTATGACTCGATCAGGAGTTTTATCCTGTTGTCTTTACGGAAAGCGTCCCTGACAGCCGTGAGAGCAGATTTCATTTCAGCTGAAACGGCCGTTTCTCCGGGACTGAAAACGAGCGGCTGGACAAAGGGCCTGTTTTCCACTGTCAGCCTGACCGGCAGCCCCAGTTCATCGGCAATCAGTCTCCTGAGCAGCAGAATCTGCTCATCGGACAGAGGATCATCTCGCTTTATTGTGAAGCCGATTGAAACCTCAGGTGATTTGTCATTAAAGCCTGTCTGAAAACCGGTTATCGGCGACGGCGATATGAGTTTCTCAACCCTGCCGGTTGTCTGTCTTATAACCTTTACTACGTCTTCCCTTGAGGCCTTAAGCACCTCCCACGGCTGTTTCGGGGGGACGACTTTTGTTACGACGGCTTGTTTCAGTCCTCTCGGCTGTACCTTGATCTGATCGAGATTCAGCTTTGCAGTGGTTTCGAGAGAAGCGCTTATGTCTTTCTCAATATCCACTATGTCTTCATCCCTGATGTAATCCACTGTGTTGACAACGGCGCTTATCTCCAGTGTTCCGTCTTTTTCCAGATAACTGAAGTTCTGTAGTCTGGACATTTTCTCCCTGTCGAGTTCCCGTTTCAGCAGGACGGATATCTTTTTCTTCATTGCAATTTCCGAGATTGATTTATGAAGGGTATATATAAGCGGAATGGAAATAACAAAGAGTACGACAGCGAGAAGCATGACACGTTTTTTCAAATATGACACGTCCGCTTCAGTGATCATGCTTGGTTTAAAACCGTAAAAGTAAAAGACAGCACAGGTCGCTATGATAATGGCGACGAAGTTTGTGAAGAAGAGGAAGAACCCTCCAAACGCGATACTGTAACTGCCGGTGCCGAGGCCGAACCCGGTAACGCTCAAAGGAGGGATGACCGCTGTTGCTATTGCAACGCCGGGTACGATGGTAAGATAATTTTTCTTTGTGCAGATAGCGACAGCCCCGGCTGTTCCTGAAAGAAAGGCGATAGCAAGGTCGTAAATATTCGGCTTTGTGCGCGATATAATCTCACTTGTGATCTCCTGCAGGGGCGACACAGCTGAAGCAAGCGTCGCGACTATGATAGTCAGCACAACACTCAGGGTTATCTTCCTTACCGCCCTTTTCAGCACCATTTCCTCACCTGTAATAAAGGCAAAGCCAAAGCTCAGTATAGGTCCCATGAGAGGGGAGATAAGCATAGCTCCGATTATGACGGGCGCGCTGTTATTGATCAAACCGCTCAGGGCGATAAGGTTGGCAAGGGTCAGGATGACAAAATAACCGGCGGTGATGTCAACTTCGGTGTAGATGTCCTTTATGACCGCAGGATGATTTATCTCCGCGACTTTCCTCTGGAGCCATTCCCTGATCAGTACAACGATTTTCTTGGAAACAATATCACTCATGTATTCCCATTCATAAGTATATAAAGATAGTTTAATTTTAGCGTAATAAAATAATTTGTAAATCCATCACATTGGTCCCAGTCGGCCCTGTCATTAAAAGCCCGTCAATCTTCTTGAAGAAATTGTACGAATCGTTTCTGTTTAAATATTCCACGGGATCGATCCCGGCGGCCTTTGCTTTCTTCACGGTTCCGCCTTCGGCAAAGGCCCCTGCTGCATCTGTCGGGCCGTCAGTACCGTCAGTTCCTGCGGAAAGGAGGGTTATGCCGTCAATGCCTTCGATCTCCATTGCAAATGCAAGCGCAAGCTCAGTGTTTCTTCCACCAAGACCATTGCCCTTGACGGTAACGGTCGTCTCCCCTCCTGAGATGAGACATGTAGGGGCGAACGGCCGTTCGCTTCTACGATTACGGATTTCCATCGCCCTCTTCACCAGCCATTTTGCGGCGTCTTTTGCCTCGCCGGTCAGTTCAGCCGAAATAATTTCTGCATGAGAACCAAGTTCTTCCGCTTTCTGTTTTGCAGCATCGAGGGCTATTCTGTTGCTGCCGATGATAATATTATCAATTCTTCTGAAGATAACATTCCCTTCTTTGGGGGTATCAGGAATCAGCCCGTCAGAACCTTTATTCAGAACATCTATAATGCTTTGAGGGACTTTATCGGTTAGCCCATATTTTTTCAGGACGATTAATGCCGCGTCATATGTTGTGCTGTCCGGAGACGTGGGTCCTGATGCAATGACATCAAGCCTGTCGCCGATGACGTCAGACAGAATAAGAGATATTACTTTTGCGGGATAGGCGAGCTCCGCAAGTCTGCCTCCCTTTACCTTTGAGATGTGTTTTCTGACGCAGTTAAGATCATTAATGTCAGCCCCGGCCTTCAGAAGCAGTTGCGTGATCTCCTGTTTTTCATTCAGGGTAATTCCGTTATCAGGAGAGACAAGAAGCGCTGATCCCCCGCCTGATATCAGGCACACAACAAGGGTATGTTCATCAGCATCTCTCAAAAGCTTTATAATCTCTTCTGTCCCTTTTACACCATTATCATCAGGAAGCGGATGCCCCGCTTCAAATATTTTCATTTTTGACTTCGTAAGGGTGCATTGCCATACGTCCTTCCCGCTGACTTCTGACTTCTCACTTTTATTACAGTGTCCATATTTCGTAATCACAATACCTGCATCAATGATGTCTATCAAATCATCTTTAAGCGCGTTCGCCATCGGATATGCTGCTTTGCCGATAGCGATAATGATAAGCCTGCTGAAATTTCCGCTTCGATAAAGTGAGCGGATTTTGTCCGTATGACCTTTTACGGAATCATAAGGATCAACCGCTTTGAATCCGGAATAAAATATTTCAGCGGCCAATTTTCTGTTGTTGTTCTGATTCATAAGATGAACATCCCTGCAATTTTATACCCTAAATCATACCACATAGGCCCGCAGTCCGTTGACAGGGAAGAAAGACGGTGAGATAATTCTTTCATCAGGGGAATATTGCAATATGTCCCTGCTAAGCAAAATCAATCATAAAGGAGAAAGCAAATGAAAACTTTGGCAGCAGCATTATTTTTTTCAATAGCAATGATTTTGTCTTTCAATGTTCAGGCGGAACTGACGGAAAAAGAGAAGTCCGTGCATGAGATGCATGCGATGATGCGCTTGATGGATAACGCACTTTGTCAGGCACTTGAAGGAGCAAATCTCATGATGTTCGGACAAATGAGCGGGGCGGAAAAAATAGACAGGGAGTTAATTGAACGCGGCACCACGATGGTGAAGGACGGCAAGTCCGTTATTCTGAGGACGCTTGAGGGCGTTGGAATGAAAACCATGCATAAAGAAGGCGGATATAATGAAAAAGTCATGCATGATTTACATTCACTGGGAGACAGGATGCTTCATGTCATAGAAGAAGTTGAGAAGCTGCATGGAGAAGCGCTGAAACAGATAAGTATGAAATAGCCCGGAAAGCGAAAACGGCAAATACAAATTTATCTTTAACGCTCCGTCACAGGGCAGGTACAGATTTGAGTTGCTGAAGGAATTTATCTTCGTTGCATCAAGGCAGAACGTTGACGGGCAAATCGCTGCAAGCCTTGTGTTTGAGCGACCGGGGAAGCACAGGGTCTTTGCGGAATTCAGGCATAACGGGACAGTAAGGGTGTTTGATCATGAGATCAAGGTGCTTAAAGAGCCCCACGTGAGAGAACACGGCATATTCTATAAAGATGAAAATCCATATGATTAATCCGGCACATTTTCAGGAGATACATTTTCAGGTATGTCGAAAAATATAATTTGTTCTGTTAAACTGAAGGCGCACTTTAAAAGCATATTCTTATCAGGATATTAAGCGGACTGACGCGCCCGGGTTCATAAACTTGACCACGGGAAAGATGGCCAGCAGGAGACACAGCAGGTGTCCTTGCCGGCTTTTTTTATTTTTGGAGGTACTATCGTTATGTCTGAAATGCTTCATTCCTGGACAGGATACGGCGTCCTTGCCGGCTTTATCCTTGCTTATGCCCTGGTGATTCTCGAGGACCGTCTTCACCTGCGGAAGTCGAAACCGGTTGTCCTGATCGGATGCCTGCTCTGGGTCCTGATAGCGCTGTACGAAAGGTCCCATGGAGGGGGACACGCCGAAGAGCAGGTCAAGCATATCATCGGAGAGATCGGAGAGCTGTTCTTTTTTCTTCTCGTGGCGATGACCTACATTAACGCCCTCCAGGAGCGGCTTGTGTTCGATTCGCTGCGCTCATGGCTGGTCCGGAAAGGCTTCGGGTTCCGGTCCCTGTTCTGGATCACCGGCGGTATCACATTCTGCCTGTCGCCGGTAGCGGACAATCTCACGAGCGCCCTGCTCATGGCGACCGTAGCAAACGCGGTCGGCGGATACAACCGCAGATTTATTGTGCCGGCATTTATAAACATCATCGTGGCGGCAAACGCAGGAGGGGCATGGTCGCCTTTCGGAGATATAACGACTCTCATGATATGGACATCCGGGAAGGTTCAGACGGCACAATTTCTTACGTTGCTCCTGCCGTCCCTTGTGAACTGGGTAGTTCCTGCTGCGATTATGTTTTTCTTCATTCCGAAAGAACAGCCGGCCGGAAGCGCAGATATCGTGACGCTTAAACCCGGAGCCCGACGGATTATGGTCCTCGGATTCGTGACCATAGGGACCGCCGTTACATTTCACCAGGCGCTGCATCTGCCGCCCTTCCTGGGCATGATGACTGGTCTCGGGTTTCTGATGTTCCTCGGCTTTCATTTGAAAAGGCGTGATCACAGGAATAATGTCCCTTCCTGTGAGGGCTTTGATATCTTTCGAAAGGTCGAGCGTGTCGAATTCGATACGCTCCTGTTCTTCTTCGGCATTATAACCGCAGTCGGCGCACTGCAGTATGTGGGATACCTGACTCTCGCAAATAAGGTTTTATACGGCACACTGGGCAATACCAATGCCAATATTCTGATCGGTGTGCTGTCCGCGATTGTCGATAACATTCCTTTGACGTATGCGGTGCTACAAATGGACCCTGTCATGGATCTTGATCAGTGGCTGCTGATCACCCTTACGGCCGGTACAGGCGGAAGTTTGCTCTCAATCGGGTCTGCTGCGGGTGTGGCGGTGATGGGGGTCCGGCGGGACATCTATACATTTATGTCGCATTTGAAATGGGCGCCGGCAGTTGCGGCAGGGTATGCTGCGGGCATCCTGTGCTGGCGCCTGGTAACGGGATAATACAACTTGCAGTGATTAATTTATGATGATAGGATTTTATTAATAATTCACATTTGCAGGAGGTGCAAGATGTCCGACTTTTATCAAACCGGCGTAGTCGCCACCTTTCACAGGCTCGGCAGGCTGAATCTTGAAAAGATCGAAGCTGAATTGACCTGGTATTCGCAGGAGAGGCCTATCGCCCTTGTACTGCCGTCTCTTTACAGCGAACTTGAAGGTGATGCGTTAAAGAGAATTGTAAGGGAGCTGATGGATGTTAAATACATCAGGGAGATCGTGGTAACGCTCGGTCCTGCATCAACGGAGGAATTTAATTATGCAAGAAAATTCTTTTCCGTTCTCCCGCAGAAGACGAGCATCTTATGGAATTCGGGCGATAGATTAAGCGAGCTGTATAAAGTCATAGAAAACGCCGGGCTCCCTATCGGCGAACCGGGCAAGGGCAGGTCCGCATGGATGGCTTACGGGTATATTCTTTCGCAGCAGGATTTTCATGTCATCGCCCTGCATGATTGCGATATCCTTACATACAGCAGGGACTTGCCTGCAAGGCTGTGTTATCCTGTCGCCAACCCGAACCTCGATTACGATTTCTGCAAGGGATATTACAGCAGGGTGTCCGACAGACTGCATGGGCGTGCGACAAGGCTGCTTGTTACCCCGCTTATAAGGTCAATCCAGCGGATAATCGGTCATCATCCCCTTCTTATATTTTTTGACAGCTTCAGATATCCGCTTGCGGGTGAATTTTCCATGGACATTGATATGGCAAGGATAAATAAAATACCCGGGGACTGGGGACTTGAGGTCGGAGTTCTCGCAGAGGTTTACAGGAATACATCGCTGAGAAGGGTATGCCAGGTAGACATTGCGGAAAACTATGAACACAAACACCAGATATTATCTGCCGAGGACGCAACAAAGGGGCTTCACAAGATGTGTGTGGACATTAGCAAGTCTATTTTCAGGACACTTGCATCGGAAGGCATTGTGTTTTCAGACGGCTTTTTCAAAACACTGGTTGCAACGTACGTAAGGACTGCACAGGACATGCTCAAACGGTACGAGGATGACGCGGCGATCAACGGCCTTTTCTTTGACAGGCACGAGGAGAGCCTTGCAGTCGATACATTCACGAACGGTATAAAGAAGGCTGCGGAACTGATTACGGAAGATCCTCTCGGCGTGCCTCTGATTGCAAGCTGGGACAGGGTCACGTCGGCGATACCCGATATTCTCGGCATGATAAAGAAAGCAGTGGATGAGGACAATAAATGATCATCCGGGTTGCATTATACGTCTTACATGTGCTACAAAGAACCATGCCGCTTTGCAAAAGACGTATCATCGCATTTCTGTTTTCGATCTATTTTCTTCTCTTCGTTCTGTCGCCCGTCTGCTTCACGGTAGACGGACAAGCCGGGAACAACGCGATATTTCATCAAACAAATCTCAATACAAAAAATATCCGCGTAGTCTGGGAATTAATACTTTCGAAATATTCCGCCAATAATGATGACGAAGGCAGCAGGACCAATGTTCAGCTTCTGATAAGAAAAGCCCGTGCGTTAGTAAGCTCAAACAGCATTGTAAAACTGACGCCGTCGGAATCTGCGGAATTTGATTACAGCGACAATACCTTTTCTCAGAATTTTCATGTCTCGTTAGATCAGCGTACAAAACCTGAATGCCGGACAGGCTCTTATCTCTCGGTTTCAGGCCTCTCCCCGCCGACGTTTTCTTAATTCAGCATCCTTACAGTTACACTTCTTCTGCGAAATACATAAAGTTATATTCGCATGAATTATATTTTCCAAAGTATATAAAAAATATTTCAGGAGGTTGTTATGAAAAAAGAATTGATACTGATATTGCTGCTGACGGGGGTGTTTGTATTTGCAGCCTGTTCTCAGAAGAAGATGACACGTGTGGAACCGTCCCAGCCTGCAGCAGAACAAAAAGATGCTGTCATAACAGAAGAAACAACCCGGACAACGAAGAGGCCGGAAGATAAACAATTGCCTGCATCAGACATAAAGACAACCGACATTTCGGCACAGACAGAAAAGGATGCCTTTGAATATAAAGACGTCTACTTTGATTACGACAGGTTCAACATAAGACAGGATGCTAGGGCAGCGCTTGACTCAACTGCCGAATGGCTTATAAAGAACAAAAATATCAATGTCTTAATCGAAGGGCACTGTGATGAAAGGGGAACGAATGAATACAACCTTGCCCTCGGTGAAAGAAGGGCAAAGGCAGTGAGGGATTATCTCTCTTCCCTGGGCATCTCTTCTAAAAGAATGAGTTTTGTAACTTACGGAGAAGAAAAACCGCTTTGCGCTGAACAGAATGAAGCCTGCCGGCAGAAGAACAGAAGGGCGCATTTTGTTGCGGCTGAGTAGAAAATGGCTAGGCAGTTGAGCAGATTGATGAATACCGTCAGCAAGGTTATCAGGATAACCTGCATACTGACTTCGGCCATGTTTATACTGATTAAATATTCCTTTGAATCGGCAATCCTGAGGAGAAGGATGAAAAAGCTGTAAGAAGTATTATCGCTTGAAGGAGGTGTGATGAAGAACTTTTTTCAAATAGGCCTTATGCTGATTGCAGCAGCATTTATATTTACCCGCTTTCCGGACAGCAGAGATGTAATAAAAACAGCGGACACCGGGCCGCGGAAAGCGGAAACTTCACGGGAGATAAGCGGGACCATAAAAAAAGGTGAAACCTTGTTTGAGGTCTTCAAGCGGTGCGGGCTTGATGCAGCAGAGCTATTTGAAATCCGTGAGGCTGCCGCCGATGTTCACCGACTGAGAAAGGTGCAGCCCGGACAGAAATATAAAATTTCCGTCGCTGAAGATAACAAGGTTGATTCCCTGTCGTACTGGATTGATGATGACGGCATACTTGAGGTCACGCGCAGAGACCAGGGATTTACAGCCGTAAGAACTGCTATTGAATACGAAAAAAAAATGGAGTATATCGGCGGCGTTATTAAATACAATCTTATTTCATCAATAGGCAAAGGAAGGGAAAGGCTCATGCTGGCCCTTCAGCTTTCGGACATCTTTGCATGGGACGTAGACTTCGCTTCCGATTTGAGAGAAGGCGATACCTTTAAAATTGTCGTCGAGGGACTTTATCTTGAAGGGAGGTTCAAAAAGTTCGGGAATATACTTTCAGCCGAATTAAATAATAACGGTAAGATGTACAAAGCTTTCGGATTCGCCTATAACGGGAAGACAGAATATTATGACACTGACGGCAGGTCATTGAAAAAGGCCTTCCTGAAAGCGCCGTTAAATTTCAGACGGATAAGCTCTTATTATTCGGGAAGGAGATTGCACCCGATACTGAAGGTCTACAGGCCCCATCATGGTCTTGATTATTCAGCGCCGGTATGGACGCCTGTCTCCGCCATAGGAGACGGGAAGATAGCTTATGCCGGTTACAAGGGAGGCTACGGCAAGCTTGTAATAATCAGGCACCGCAACGGATATGAAACCTATTACGGCCATTTGTCAAAGATTGCTAAAAATATAAGGACAGGGAAAAATGTTGATCAGGGCCAGATCATCGGCAACGTCGGGAATTCAGGTCTTTCAACCGGGCCGCACCTTCATTTCGAGGTAAGGATCAACAACAAGTCCGTCAATCCCTTAAGAGTAAGATGGCCGAGGGGAGAACCGATCCCCGATCAATTGTTGGCGGATTTCAGGAAATTCAGAAAACGGATGGATATGCAGCTTGCATCAATCACCCCAGTTTTTTTTGCATCAGCGGAAAAAATGAGGGATAATGACCCTAAGGATGATCTGTAAACCTGTTTTTATGGAGGACAATTGGATATCGACAAAATACTCATCCCTTCAGTTGCCGCAATTTTATCTGCGGCAATATTGTTTATCGTCCGGGCCATTGCTTTCAGGTTTCTCCATAAATGGTCGGATAAGACTGAGACCAAGATAGACGACATAATAATCAGGTCTTTAAAAACCCCCTCTGTTTTCTGGTGTATAGCCATTGGATTATATATAGGAGTCGGTGTCTCGGAGCTTCCTGAAAGATACGTCCTGTACATCAGTAAGGCCATTCACATAATCATAATATTTTCGATCACGATTGCCGCCGCCAATCTCGCGGGCAGGATATTCAGAAATTATGTCCAGTCCTCCAGTCTCCCCATTCCCACGACCGGGCTTGCATACGGGATATTGAAAGGAACAATCATGGTCCTGGGATTTTTGATTATCCTTTCAGTCCTCGGTATCTCAATCACACCGCTGATTACCGCCTTGGGCGTCGGTGGTCTTGCAGTAGCGCTCGCCCTTCAGGACACATTGGCAAATCTCTTTGCCGGCATTCACATCCTCATGGAGAAAGCCATCAGGGTCGGTGACTTCATAAAACTTGAATCCGGGCAGGAAGGCTATGTAGAAGACATTACATGGAGGACCTCAAGGATAAGAATGCTGCCCAACAATATGGTGGTGATTCCAAACAGCAAACTTTCACAGAGCATCGTCACCAATTACTATCTGCCGGATAAAAGGATGGCCCTGTTAATCCCGATTGGTGTAAGCTATTCGTCAGACCCGGAGCAGGTCGAGAAGATACTTGTCGAAGAGGCAAAAAAAGGGGCGGGTGAAATCCCCGGACTGCTGGGAGAGCCTGAGCCGTTTGTAAGGTTTATACCGGGTTTCGGCGAGAGCTCACTCGATTTCACGCTTATCTGCCAGGTCAGGGAATTTGTGGACCAGTACCTGGCGCAGCACGAATTGAGGAAGAGAATTTTCAGGCGGTTCAAAGAGGAAGGGATAGAGATCCCGTTCCCGCACCGGACGGTCTACATGAGGGAGGAGAAGGAATGGCCGAAGTAACCAAGGATTTTGAGTTCAAGCAGTGCGTCAGCATCCTGAAATCAACGGGGAAAAAGGCGGGGAACCTGCGGGAGTTAAGGGAAGCAATAGCCGCAGTGAGTGATGAGGCCATATTCCACCATACCTATCAGTATTTTCTGAAGGGACACATCCTTGAATACACAAATGATTTTGCGCACTGGGCCGGTGAAAGTCTTGAAGAACGGGCGCTCGCAGAACGCCTTTCAGGCATTGACCCGTATGATTTCGGCAGTATCGGCGAGCTAAGGAACGGGCTTCTCAGGACCATTGACGATTATATGGAAAAATTCCCTGAGCCGAGGGAAGCGCTGGCCGGGGACGAGTTTTATTTTAACCAGACAATAACCCTGACGTTCCCTGTCGGCATAAGGGCGCAGAACCTTGCAGAGTTTCTTATCGCTATCAAATATATTGACGCGGGCTCAATTTATTATCACTTTTATGAGGCCAGGGTGCGTCTTCGCAGCGGGATAGATGACTTTTCCGCGTGGATACAGGACGCGCTGCTTAAGAAGGACCTGGCGGACAGGATCAGGTCGATAGACCCGTTCATGCACAGCGTGGAGGGGATAAGGGAACATATCATAGAAGCGGTCGAGGAAAGGGTAAAGACGGACATGGAGGCCGTGCGGCAATGATCTCTAAATATACCGGAATATCACCGAGGGGCGATTTACTGCTCCTCCAAAAGCTCGGGAAAAAACTTAATAAGAAATCCTTCCTGCACATAAATTCCACAAAGGCAGGCGGCGGCGTGGCTGAGATACTGCAAAGGATGATACCTATACTGAACGACCTTGGCATCAACACGAGATGGGAGGTCATTGAGGGCGACGATAAATTCTTTGACATAACAAAAAAGATCCATAACGCCATCCAGGGCAACCCGGAGAAGATAACAAAAGACATGTGGGACCATCATTATGAAATAAATAAGATGAATGCCGGAAGACTTGATCTTGAAGCCAATGCCGTCCTTATCCACGACCCCCAGCCGGCACCGCTGATTAAATTCAGGAAGAAGGGGAAATGGATATGGCGGTGCCATATTGATGTGTCTAATCCCGTGAAGGAAGTCTGTGATTACCTGATGCGCTATTGCTCAAAATACAATGCTGCTGTATTTTCCGTCTCCAAATTTGCGAGGGCCATGGCAATAAACGAATTTATCATTCCACCCTCCATTGACCCCCTGAGCGAAAAGAACAGGGACCTGACAGCGGAAGAGATAGGCGAGACAATGGAAAAACTGAAGATACCTGCGGACAGGCCGATGATTCTTCAGGTTTCAAGGTTTGACAGGTTTAAAGACCCCGTGGGAGTCATAGAGGCTTACAAGACTGTTAAGAAATACAATGACTGCATTCTCGTTCTGGCCGGAAGCCCTGCAACGGACGATCCTGAGGGCGAGATAGTTTTAAACGAAGTTAAGGAATACGCAGCTGATGATCCCGACATTCACATCCTGTTGCTGCCCCCCTTCAGCGATAAGGACATTAATGCGCTTCAGCGGGCCGCTGCAGTGATTCTCCAGAAATCCGTAAAGGAAGGGTTCGGCCTGACCGTGTCGGAGGCGATGTGGAAAGGCAAGCCTGTTATAGGCGGGGCCGTGGGAGGCATCCCGCTGCAGATAGTGCACGGAGTTACCGGCTTTCTCGTTCATTCGGTAGAGGGCGCTGCGTTCAGGATACGCCAGTTTCTCAACAACCCCGACATGGCGATAAGGATGGGTGAAAAAGGCAGGGATTATGTGCGGAACAATTTCCTTATAACGAGACAGACAAGGGATTATTTGTCCGTATGGTATTCTATCGAGAATAAAGGGAAGGACGTTTTAGAATTGTGATAAGGACCAGAAGAGCGGCCTTGTCGTAAAACCTTTACAATGCGATGGGACATTGTAATTAAACTTCGACGCAGGACCTGACGTATAGTGAAATTCAAAAATATATCACCTATGCTTTCATGAATCTCGCTAAGGTATCGCAGGTAAAGTTTTTTCAACAAGGCCGCTCTCCATACACGAGTAATTTAATGCTGATGTAAGGTGAATTTTTCATGAGAAAAAAATTTCTTGAAAGTTCGGTGCTGTTCATCAGCATAATGAAGTGGTTGTTTCTTGCTTCCTGTGTCGGTGTTGTCGTGGGACTTTCAACAACGGTATTCCTGAAGGCGCTCGAAAGCAGCATAGGCTTTGCATCCGGATACAAATACTATTTCCTGCTGCTCCCGGCCGCCTTTTTCCTGAGTACGTTTATAATAAAGCACCTGGCCCCTGAGGCAAAAGGCCACGGCACTGAAAAGGTCATCGAGGCAGTCCACAAGCGCTCAGGCAAGATAAATCCGCTGGTCGTCCCGATAAAGCTCGTTGGAACAGTCATTACCATTGCAGCCGGCGGCTCAGCGGGCAAGGAAGGCCCATGCGCACAGATCGGGGCGGGGCTTTCGTCTCTGCTTGCAGATATTCTCAGGTTTGATGATAATGACCGGAAAAAACTGGTCATATGCGGCATCAGCGCCGGTTTCTCCACTGTCTTTGGGACTCCCATCGCAGGCGCGATATTCGGAGTGGAGGTGCTGTTTGTCGGCAGCCTTCTCTATGAGGTGCTTTTACCTTCTTTTGTCGCGGGGATTGTGGGCTTCCAGGTTTCATCAGCGCTTGGTGTTACTTATTTTCATGAGCCGCTGAGGTTCATTCCGCACTTTACAAGCATTTATTTCTTACGGGTATGCTTTGCAGGAATATTCTTCGGGATCTGTTCCCTGGTTTTCATTGAGGTCCTGCATTTCTTTGAATGGCTGGCCAAAAAGATAAAATGGAGCGAAGCGTACAGGGCCATCCTCGGTGGCTCTGTCCTAGCGATCCTCGCCTTATTGTTCTCAACGCGCTACCTCGGACTCGGCCTCGATACCATCAAGTCAGCGCTGGAGGGAGGAGATGTCCCTGCATCTGCATTCCTTTTGAAAATGCTGTTTACGTCCGTTACGCTCAGTTTCGGTGGAAGCGGAGGAATTGTAACGCCGATCTTCTTTGTAGGCGCTGCATCAGGGAATGCCTTCGCAAATTTATTTGGATTAAGCCCGGACGTATTTGCCGCTATTGGAATGGTAAGCCTGCTTGCAGGGGCTGCAAACACACCGATTTCAGCAAGCATTATGGCGGTTGAGCTTTTCGGCCCGCAGGTCGCCCCCTACGCAGCGGTGTCATGTGTTATCAGTTTCCTCATGACCGGACACAGGAGCGTTTATCCGAGCCAGGTGCTTTCGATAAAGAAGTCTTCTTCCTTCACAGTTGAAGAAGGACAGGAGATGAAAGATATTCATGACGCAGGGTTTCACCCAAGACCTAAAAGCATAGTCGGAAGTATAGCTGAAGGCTTAAAAAAGATCAGGAAAGATAAAGAATAACTGAAGGCCGTCAACATTTCTGCAAACAGAGAAGAATTCCCATGAATGACCGGAAAACGGACATAGGCGCTGCGGTAGTCGATAAGGACAGGGTGACTTTCAGGGTCTGGGCGCCGAAAGCGGAAAGACTTTCTGTGAAGATCCTGTCAGGGGGGGGGGAATATATTTTACCTCTTAAAAAAGATGAGAAGGATTATTTTGAAGGGACGGCGGAAGGCATCCGGAGCGGAGACCGGTACATGTACCGGCTGAATGATACATCCGAATTCCCTGACCCTGCATCGAGATTTCAACCTGAAGGAGTGCATGCGCCTTCTCAGGTAGTTGACCCGGCTGACTTTCAATGGGATGACGATGGGTGGAAAGGTACGCCGCTTGCTGAGTTCATGATCTATGAGCTTCATGTGGGCACGTTTACTAAGGAGGGGACCTTTGAGGCGATCATTCCCTTTCTTGATTACCTGAAAGAACTCGGCATAACGGCTGTCGAACTTATGCCCGTCTCCCAGTTCCCCGGTCACAGGAACTGGGGGTATGACGGTGTTTATCCGTTTGCGGTCCAAAATTCCTACGGCGGGCCGGAGGGGCTGAAGGCATTGATAAACGCATGTCACGGGAAAGGGCTTGCCGTTGTCCTCGATGTGGTCTATAACCATCTCGGGCCGGAGGGAAATTACCTGAACAAGTTCGGTCATTATTTTACGGACCGATATAGAACTCCCTGGGGGGACGCGGTCAATTTCGACGGGTCGTACAGTGACGGGGTCAGACACTTCTTTATCAGTAATGCTCTTTACTGGGTGACGGAATATCATATCGATGCATTGAGGATCGATGCTATCCACGGGATATTCGACTTCAGCGCAAGACATTTTCTGCATGAATTGGCCGGCACAGTACACAAGCAGGCAGAGGCGCTTGGAAGAAAAATATACGTCATTGCTGAAAGCGGCCTCAACGATGTGAGGGTAATTAATTCCGCCCCGATTGGAGGATATGACCTTGACGCTCAGTGGAATGATGACTTCCATCACTGTCTGCATACGCTCCTGACCGGTGAGGGCAGGGGATACTATGAAGACTTCGGGACTATTCAGCAGCTTGAAAAGGCGTTCCGGGAGGGCTTTGTATATTCGGGTGAATATTCACTGTATAGAAAACGCAGGCATGGAAGCTCAACAAAAAATATACCAGCGGATAAACTTATAGTCTTTTCGCAGAACCACGACCAGGTCGGCAACAGGGCCGCGGGCGACAGACTTGGTCAGACACAGTCCTTTGAGAAACTCAAACTTGCCGCCGGGGTTGTAATCCTCTCCCCGTTCATTCCGCTTTTATTCATGGGCGAGGAATACGGCGAGACCGCGCCGTTTCAGTATTTCGTCAGCCACTCGGACAAAGCACTAATTGAGGCCGTAAGAAAAGGCAGGGAAGAGGAATTCGCTACCTTTCAATGGGAAGGAGAAGTCCCTGACCCGCAGGCTGAAGGCACGTTTTTGAATTCAAAGATTGATATCGCACAGCATAAAGCCGGCAGGCATAATGTTTTATTCAGGTTTTATAAAGAATTGATACGGCTGAGGAAAGAAGTCCCGGCGCTTTCACATTTGAGTAAGGACAACATGGAGGTAATGGGTTTTGAAAAAGAAAGGGCGCTGCTCGTCAGGAGATGGTTTGGAGGAGATAAAGTTTTTATGCTCTGTAATTTAAGCAGCGGCCCGGTAAGCGTTGAGATAGAAATCCCTGAGGGTGTATGGGAAAAGCTGCTTGACTCCCATAAGTATGAAAACAATCTGAAACAGGAAGGACAAACGCTGACAGCGCGCAACAATAAAGTCAGGACAAGTTTAAGGGCGTACGGCTTTGTCCTCTACAGGAAGGCGAAAGGGAAATGACTTACGATATCAATCCCCGTATACCTGTCTCAACCTACAGGCTTCAGTTTAACCGCAATTTCAGGTTTACGGACGCTAAGGATATTGTCCGCTATCTTAACGACCTCGGCATAAGCGACGTCTATACATCGCCCTGTCTCGGGGCAAAGAGGGGAAGCCTGCACGGATATGATATTGTCGACCATAACGTGATTAATCCGGAGATCGGCACGGAGGATGAGTACAGCGACTTTATCAAGGAGCTGAAGAAATACGGGATGGGACAGGTGCTCGACATTGTGCCGAACCACATGGCCGTCGGCAGTGAAAATACATGGTGGATGGATTTGCTTGAGAACGGACCGAGCTCCTTGTTTGCCGGTTTCTTTGATATAGACTGGGACCCGGTCAAGAGGGAGCTGAAAGACAAGGTGCTTCTGCCGGTGCTGGGTGGTCAGTACGGCCTGACGCTTGAGAACCAGGAAATTACATTGAGCTTTCATGAAGGCGCATTTTACATAAACTATTACGAGCACAGATTCCCTGTCAGACCACAGACGTATCTGCTTATCTTGAAAAGGGATATTGAAACATTGGAAAGCAGGTTGGCGGCGGAAGACCCCCATCTCACGGAATTCCTCAGCATCATAACCGAGATCGAGCATCTGCCCCCGTATACGGAAATGGAAGCTGAAAAGGTCAGGGAGCGTTACAGGGAAACAGAGGTCGTCAAGAAACGCCTCTGGGATTTATGCCGCGAAAACCCCCGCGTAATGGAATTTATCGACAACAATGTGCGGGCCTTCAATGGCATCAAAGGCGACCCGCGCAGCTTTGACCTTCTCGACAGACTGATAAGCGAACAGGTTTACCGGCTTTCTCACTGGAGGGTCGCTACGGAGGAGATCAATTACAGGAGGTTCTTCGACATAAACGAGCTTGCCGCAATACGAATGGAGTATCCGGAGGTCTTCGGAAGGACACACGAGCTGATTTTGAAGTTCATCAGGGAAGGCAAGGTCACCGGGCTCAGGGTCGATCATCCGGACGGTTTGTACGATCCTGCTGAATATTTCAGGCGTCTTCAGAGAGAATGCTTCATGCAGAAGGCGGTGACGGAAGACGCTTCTCCAGTAAAGGAGATAGAGCGGCAATATGAAGAGATGTTATTAAACGCCCCGCAGTATAAGCCTTTCTTCATTGTCGGGGAAAAGATCCTGATCAAAGGCGAGAGGATGCCTGAGGACTGGCCTATCTTCAGCACGACAGGGTATGTGTTTCTGAACTCCGTAAACGGCATATTCATCGATACCGGAAATGTAAAGGCCTTCGATGAAATCTATTCAAGGTTCATCAGGGCGAAATTAAATTACCCGGACGTCATCTATGAAAAAAAGAAACAGATACTGTATGTGGCGATGGCAAGTGAGATCAATATGCTCGCCGGCTATCTGAACCGCATCTCTGAAAAGAACAGGCACACAAGAGATTTCACCCTCTACAGTCTCAGGAGCGTAATTGCCGAGGTCATTGCCTTTTTCCCGGTTTACAGGACGTACATAAATCAATCAGGCGTCAATGACAGGGACAGGAAATACATCGAGGCCGCCGTATCAAGGGCGATGCGAAAGAACCCGGCCATCAGCGAATCTGTCTTCAATTTTCTTAAGGACGTCCTTCTTCTTAATTATCCTGATTATCTTAATGATGACGATCGCAAAGAGTGGCTTGATTTTACAATGAGGGTCCAGCAGATTACCGGGCCTGTCATGGCAAAGGGAGTCGAGGACACGGCCTTTTATGTCTACAACCGTTTCGTCTCTCTCAATGAAGTGGGAGGCAGCCCCGACAGGTTCGGCACTTTACTCGAAACCTTTCACGGGCAGAACATAGAGAGGACAAAATACTGGCCCCATGCGCTCATAACAACCGCTACGCACGATACAAAACGCGGAGAAGATGTGAGGGCGAGGATAAACGTTCTTTCCGAGGTCCCCGGGGAGTGGAAAGACTGCCTGGTCCGGTGGAGCCGGATGAACAAGAAAAAGAAGATGATCGTTGAAGGGCAGTACGCGCCGAGCCGGAATGAAGAATACCTCCTGTATCAAACCCTTGTCGGCGCATGGCCCGTAAATCAGATGGACGGCGCTGAATATGGTTTATTCAAAAAAAGAATCCAGGATTATATGCTCAAGGCGGTCCGTGAAGCCAAGGTAACCTCAAGCTGGATAAGTCCGAACGTGACGTACGAAGATGTGCTCCTGATGTTTATTGAGAGAATCATGGAGCCGTATCCTGACGGGCCGTTTTTAAAAGATTTCCTGCCGTTCCAGAATAAGATCTCACATTACGGCATTTTCAACTCGCTCTCGCAGACACTGCTTAAGATAGCATCCCCCGGTATCCCGGATTTTTATCAGGGAACGGAGCTGTGGAACTTCAGTCTTGTGGACCCTGACAACCGCGGCACCGTCGATTACGAAATAAGGACCAGGATGCTTGAAGAGCTGATAAACAGGGAAGCCGGAATCCCGCAGCCGGAGTTTGCAAGAGACCTGATCGACAGCAAGGACTCCGGGGCGATAAAACTCTTTCTGATATATAAGGCGCTTACTTACCGCAGGGACAACAGGGAGGTCTTTGAAAAAGGCGAATATGTCCCGCTTGAAGTCAACGGCCTGCTGAAAGACAATGTCTGTGCCTTTGCGAGGAATAATGAAAATAAGACAACAGTGGTCGCGGGCCCCCGATTTCTTACGAGGATCGTCCCTATGGGGCCGCTGCCGTTGGGTGAGGGAATCTGGCATGACACATGTATTGTGTTGCCGTTTGAGCAGACAGATGCGGAATACAGGAATATTTTTACCGGTAAAGTTATTCAGTCAACAATACAAAATGCCAACCGTGTCCTCTTCATTTCTGACATCTTCAGGAATTTTCCGGTTGGTTTGATGGAGAAGATCATTTGATGACAAACTTCGCCTTTAGAAAAGACGTTCAGACACGCATTGATGAAATCAGGGAAGCGGACATCCTCGTTGGAATACCGAGTTATAACAATGCAAAAACCATAGGTCATGTTGTGAAGGCGGTACATGCCGGATTTGCAAAATATTTCCCTGAGAAAAAATGCGTGCTCGTAAATTCAGACGGCGGCTCGACCGACGGCACAATGGACATTGTTCAAAATACGACAGTGGAGGATTATCAATCGGTACTTCTCTCACACAGGGTGTCGCCCTTTTTCAAATTAACGACGCCGTATCACGGCATACCTGGCAAGGGCAGCGCCTTCAGGACTATATTTGAGATTGCGAATGCGCTTGATGCAAAGGCGTGCGCAGTGGTTGACTCCGACCTGAGGAGCATTACGCCGGAATGGGTAGAACTTCTTTTGAAGCCGGTTATGGATAACGATTTCGATTACGTCGCCCCTCTGTACCACAGGCACAAGTACGACGGGACCATAACCAACAGCATCGTTTATCCGATAACCCGCGCACTCTACGGTAAAAGGATACGTCAGCCTATCGGCGGAGACTTCGGTTTTTCGGGCAGGCTCGCAAAATTTTATCTGACCAAAGACGTCTGGGAAACAGACGTTGCAAGATTCGGAATAGACATCTGGATGACGACCACCGCGATTGCGAATAATTTCAGGGTCTGCCAGTCATTCCTCGGCGCGAAGATACATGACGCGAAGGACCCCGGCGCCGACCTGAGCGCTATGCTCTATCAGGTGGTGAGCGCAACCTTTGATCTTATGGAGACTTACGGTGATGTATGGAAAAGCATAAAGGTCTCAGAGCCGGGGCCTGTCTTTGGATTTCAATACGCCGTAGGGCTTGAGCCTGTAGCCGTCAACCTCGACAGGATGCTGGAGAGATTCAGTCTCGGCGTCAGGGAGTTGAAAGACATTTGGAAGGAATTTCTTCCACAGGGGGTACTTGCTTTTCTTGATAAAGCGGAAGGCCTGAAAAAGGAAGAATTCAATATACCCGAAGAAATCTGGGTCGAGATCATTTACAGCTTTGCAGTAGCGGCTCACAAAAAGAAAATGAACAGAGAGCATCTCCTGAAATCGCTTACGCCGCTTTATATCGGCAGGACAGCATCATTTGTCATCGAGGCATGGAACAGCGACGCGCAGGAGGTTGAGGAGAAGATCGAGCGATTGTGCAAAGTGTTTGAGGAAAAGAAGACAATTCTCATGGAGAGATGGGATTAAAAGGCTGCAAACCATAAGCTTGAAAAATGAAAGGAGGTTTTTAACATGAATATATACGAAACGGTGATAATGGAACCTTTCCAGAAATTTTATGATAAGGTCATTCAGTTTCTTCCGAACTTTATCACTTCGATATTCATTCTGATTGTCGGCATCGCGCTCGGATTTTTGCTGAAAATAATTCTCTCAAGACTTTTCACCGCCATCGGACTTGATAAAGCTTCGGAGAAATCGGGCACTGTGGAATTATTGAAAAAAGGAGGCGTAACTGAACCCTTTTCCGCATTGCTCTCAAGGATCATCGGATGGATTACCGTCATTATTTTTGCGGGTATTTCACTGAGCGCCCTTCAGATACCGTCAGTAGAAACACTTTTCGAGAGATTTCTCCTTTACCTTCCCAATATATTTACAGCCTTGCTCATACTCCTGTTCGGTTATCTGCTGGGCAACTTCTTTGGAAGGGCAGCCCTGATTGCGTCAGTAAATGCCGGCGTCAGGTTCTCCAATCTCATTGGAAAGTTCACTAAATATCTGATACTCATACTTTCCGGGACAATGGCCCTCGAACAGCTCGGCATCGGCAAAGGGACTATAGTCATCACCTTTGCCATAATCTTCGGGGGCATAGTGCTTGCGCTGGCAATAGCCTTCGGACTTGGAGGAAGGGGCCTGGCAAAGGATTATCTTGAAAAGAAAATTAAGAGTGAAGAGAAAAAGGACGAGATAAATCATCTGTAAGAAACAGGAACAATGCTCCTCTGGATCGTATTCATAGTTTGCACAACTGCAATAGTCTTTGCCGGCACGAGGCTATCAAAGTACGGTGATATAATCGCTGAAAAGACAGGCCTCGGCAGGACGTGGATAGGCGTTGTGCTTATGGCATCAGTCACATCCCTGCCCGAGCTTGTGACAGGGATAAGCTCGGTGACCTACGCAGGAGTACCGGACATCGCTACAGGCGACGTCCTCGGAAGCTGCGTATTCAATATGCTTATCCTTGCCGTCCTTGACGCAATCTACCGCCCGATGCCCATATCTGCAAAGGCTCATCACGGGCATGTGCTGTCCGCCGGATTCGGGATACTCATGCTGGGTGTCGTTGTTACGGCGCTGTTCTTAGGAGGACGGCTGCAGCCCCTTGGATGGATAGGCGTGTACAGTATTATGATTATATTTGTTTACCTGCTTGCAATGCGTATGGTCTATTCTTATGAGAAGAGACAGATTACGGAATATGTGCAAGAGATGGCGGTCGAATTAAAATATCAGGAAATACAGACGCGGACAGCAGTTGCACATTATGTCTTTAATGCGGTCATCGTTATAATAGCCGCAGTGTTCCTGCCGGGGATTGGAGAAGGACTTGCTGCGTCTACAGGTTTGGGACAGACCTTTGTAGGCAATATATTCATTGCTGTTTCTACGTCTCTCCCGGAAGTGGTCGTATCGGTTTCAGCGGTTAAAATGGATGCCGTTGACCTTGCAATCGGCAATCTCTTCGGGAGTAATATCTTTAACATCTTTATCCTCGCTCTTGATGATCTTTTCTTCTTCAAAGGCCCCATACTATCCTTTGTGCAATCGAGTCATGCGGTGTCGGCGGCATCTGCCATAATGATGACGGCGATAGCGATTATCGGTCTTACATACCGGACGGAGAAGAAGCGGCTGTTCCTTGCATGGGACTCTATAGGAATAGTGCTGGCATACGTGGTCAATCTGATGCTGTTATATTCGTTGAGATAATTTTATCGCGGAACATCAGTTCATCGTGACTGCAAGTAAAATTAACGATTACTAAAGAAAGGGCATCTTCTAACATCCTCACCTCAATGCCGAAGCAAAGATTGTCCGTGATCCGAATTTCTCTCTTTCTGGAATAAATCAAGCCCTCTGGTGCATTATTGAATTTGTTGATTTATGCGAAGCAGCAATAAGTCCAACAAATAACTGCTTCTGAGAATAGTTAGTGGCAATTCTCGACATGAGAAGGCCACTACTGATGAAAACGGCCGCCGTCGTCAGAATTATTTACACTCCATCTTTGTCAGCAAAAGACGCAAATAATAAAATGCTGTTGATCGTGCACTTCTCCTTCATCTTTCAACTGTAAATAAATGTTTTTCCGTGATCCAAGAATCCTCGATTTGGTGTTATCTACAACAGCGCATTCCCTGAGTTACATTATACTTTTGCGTTGACAACCCCATTTGCAGAAGCGTGATTCAGTAGTAAAAGATTCAACAGATAAGTATAATGTCTTCATTTATTGTCCTGTCCCTTTCCTCTCATCAATAGCTTTCACGCCGATAAGCCTAACGATTTTGTTTTTTGAAGATTGCCCTGAAATTATCCCGATATCTTTTTTGGAGATGCCGAATTCCCTGGCAAGGACTTCTATGAGTTCCTTATTGGCTTTCCCTTCGACCGGAGGGGAGGTAAGCTTGACCTTCAGTGCATCGCCGTAAGGACCGACCACCCCTGACTTTGAAGACCGCGGCTCGACCTTGATTTTGAGTATTAATTCATTCTGAGCCTTTGCCGTTGATTTTTTCATGGACCGCATGACCCTGAGTTAAGCTAATACAACGTCCATCTTTATTTCATTATTACCGGGTGAATAACTACCGATTGCCAGCAGGTCTCCGGCAGGTGATACTATTCTTGTTCCGGCAGCAGTTTTTAAGTCTTCAGCCAGTCTCAGGACGCCGAGTTGAATCGGGTTTCCGTGTATGACGGCCTTCACCATCGACTCTTGAATTCTAAATTCAGGCATCCAGGACAGTGCTTCGTACATGGTATAAAACCCTTTGTCTGCCCGCTCCCCGTCACTGACCGATTTCAACTCATCAAGAGTCAGACTGTTTGCAAGGTTGAAAGGTCCTATTGCAGTACGTTCCAGCTCAAGAAGATGTGCCCCGACCCCCAGCTTTTCCCCTATATCATTACACAAGGTCCTTATATAAGTGCCCTTTGAGCAACGGACCTTAAACGTTACATAGGGGAGGTTGATATCTATCAGCCTGACGCTGTGAATGGTTATTTCTCTATGGCTGCGTTCAACCTCGATTCCCTGCCTGGCGTATTTATAAAGCGACTGGCCTTTATGTTTCAATGCTGAAAACATGGGGGGATGTTGAAGCGATGTCCCTTCAAAAGAGGTTATAGTGTCCTCTATAAGGTCATTATCAACATTATTAATATTGCTTTGAGCGATAATCTTGCCGTATGCGTCCTGAGTGTCGGTGGTCTCTCCGAGTTTCATCACAGACTTATATTCTTTATCAAGGCCGGAAAAATATGACGCGAGCCGCGTGCCCCTGTTTATGCAAATAATGAGAAGCCCGGTCGCAAGCGGATCAAGTGTGCCGGTGTGCCCGGCCTTCTTCACGTTCAATATCCTTTTTACGCTGGCGACAGCATCATGAGATGTAATGTCTTTGGGTTTGTTTATGCTTATTAAAATATCCACTCAGGTAACCTGTTAAGGACTAGATTTCAGCTGTTTTAACATGAATGTTTGACTTGGAATTAATCAGGTAAAAAAGGTTTAAAGGCACAAAGTGACAAAGTTAAAATTCTGTGCCTTTGTGCCTGCCCTTGATGACTTTGCAATTGCTCTGTTAACTTTCTTTCATGGCTTTCTTGACGACTTTGAAGACCTTATCCTGTACCTCTTTCAATGTGCCGTTTATTTTGCATCCTGCAGCGGCGACGTGTCCTCCTCCTCCGAAACTCTTGGCTATCTTCTGTACATCGACCCTGCCTTTTGAGCGGAGACTGAGCTTGAATGACTTTTCACCGTCTTGTCTGAAGAAAATGGCAACTTCAACATCTTTGACTTTTCTCGGGAAATCGACAAAGTCCTCAGAATCCTCGGAAGTAGCGCCTGTCTTGCCGAACATATGTTTTGTAGTATTGATCCATGCCATACCGTCTTTTCTCTCCAGGGTAGCAAGGGACAGCCCTAAAAGTTTTAATGATTTGAATGGGATGCTTTCATACACCTCTTTTGATATGTCCCAAGGTTTTGCGCCTGCATCAACAAGATGGGCCGCTGTCTTTAATGACTCGGATGAGGCGTTTGAATATCTGAAGCCTCCTGTATCTGTGAGTATTGCCGTATACAGGTTTGTAGCTATGTCTTTATCAAGTGGCACCTCAAGGGCAGTTAGGACCCTGTATACAAGCAGTCCAGCGGCAGCGGCGCCAGGATCAATGAGGCTTGCAGACAGCGACTTGTAGAATTCAGACGCTGCCGCATCAGCCGGGAGGACATGGTGATCGATAACAGCTGTCTTCTTTGCCCTGAAGCCTTCAAAGCCGGTCCGCTTCACTTCATTACAGTCCAGTAAAAATACAACATCAAACTCCCTGGCAGGCGGTTTTGGTCTGACAATTCTTGATGAGGGCAGGAACATCAGGGTCTCAGGCACCGGGTCCCGGCTAAGGACGCATATGTCTTTTTTCCCCAGTTTCCTTAACCCGAGGGACAGCGCCAGTGACGATCCAAGGGAATCGGCTTCCGGGTTAATGTGACCTACTATAAGAAAGGATTTGCTTTGCTTAATCAGGTTGAGAAGTTTAGAAGAGATCTTCATCTGAGTCGGGGGTGCTCCTTTCTGATTTGATGTCGTCAAGCAGTTTGTCGATTTTCATGCCGTACTGAATCGATTCATCTATCCTGAACACTAATGTCGGCACACGTCTCATCTTTAACCTCCTGCCAAGCTCCCCCTTTATAAAAGATGCAGCTGAGTTGAGTTTTTTTACTATTTTTTCTCCCTCCTCGGCATTCAGCACACTCACATAAACAGTGGCATGTATCAGGTCGTCGCTTACCTTCGCGTCTGTTACGGTCACAAAGCCGAGATCTTTGTGCTTGATTTTGTTCATTATGATATCAGCGACTTCCTTCCTGATTGAGTCGCTGACCCTTGAGGATCTTTTAAAAGGATGCATGGTATTTTATCTTTCTTTAAATGTTTGTTATTTATTTTACTTATTAATCAAACAGTAATCCACTTATGTATCTCTTTTGAGTCCAGGCGGATTCTGAACAGGGTAATACCAGTGGAAATTGAACAGATCGCTGTTCGTTTTCAAGAACACATCCATAGCATCATCCGGGAAGTCATCCCTGTAGTCCTCAAACGTTGCATGGATGTCTTCAAGTATCGGTTCTTTCTGTTCCAGATGATAGGGATAGACAGCCCCGCTCATAATATAAATGCCGTCAACAAATAAGAGTCTTGTCGCAAAGATGTCCCATTTCCGCGCGCTTTTTGTGGCCTCCTTCTCCCTAACATCGTATTCCCCGCCAAGTAACAGGTCTTTCAGCAGCAGCCCTTTCTCCGGGAACACCTCCTGCGCTTCATAAAGGCTGATGACGGCATTCTTCATCATGGACAATACCCTGTGCTCATCGATTGATATTTTACTGCCGCTCTCCAGGTAGAGGTCGATGAGGGTCTTCTCATCTTCTTCATCAATCAGATAATCATGCACAACCCACTCCCAGAAGTTTATGTCCGCCAGTGAAAGGGTTGCTTCATCCAGATGCTGTTCAGGAACAAAATCATTCCAGAATATATAGTGCGCGTCCGCCAGACTGTCTGCAAAGTTCTCGTTGAAGAACTTCAAAAGGTCCTGTACGACCTTTGCCCTGACAGCGTCTTCTTTGCCTGCTCCTTTTTCAACATATGCCTTGCTCAGGCAGCAGTTCTTATATTTCTTCCCGCTCCCGCATGGGCAGGCGTCGTTTCTTCCTATCAGCATTTAATGCTCCTTAAATTGCGCTTGTGATTTCCCGCTTTTTCTTCCTGTAAAAGTTGGAATTAAGATGCAGTTGTAATATGACAATTATACACTACCGCCCGTAAGGGCTTCCTTCCACGGAACAAAGATCTATGCGAATCTGCTGTGCATAATGCAGAATGCGGAATAAGTCTTACAACAGCTCCATCTGTGAATCCAGCAATTCCACGGAATGGATGCTGACCACCAGGTTTTTGATCTGTTCAAAAACCTTATTTACCATCACCGTCTCGTTTGAGACGAATGCTATCCCGATAACGCTCCGCTGCCAGAGATCATTGGCGTCGACTTCCGCCACAGAGACATTGAACTTGTTTTTTATTCTGTCAATGAGACTTTTGATGACGAACCTTTTTTCTTTCAGGGAATGGGCTTCAAAGATGTGTAAATCAAGTGTGAGGAGACCGATGATCATTATTGAAATTCCAATAATCAAATCCCAAATAGCAAATAAATTCCAAAAGCCAGATTGAAAAATCGGTAATTGGGATATTTTGGGCTATTGTCGTCTGGCGTTTGGGCTTTGGACATGTTTAAGGTAGTGTGAGATGGAAGGGACTTTATTCAAATTTGGTGGCGACTTCTTCCCTGATATAATTCTCCAGAATGTCGCCTACTTTCATGTCATTGAAGTTTTCTATCATGATTCCGCATTCATATCCGGTCTGGACTTCCTTCACATCATCCTTGAATCTCTTAAGCGATGAGAGCTTGCTGTCATAGATAACAATGTTGTCTCTTATTACCCTGATGCCGGCGCTTGATCTTGCGATTTTTCCATCAATAACATAACAGCCGGCAATGGTCCCGATACGCGATATCTGAAAGAGACTTCTTACCTCGGCCCTGCCAAGGACCTTCTCTGTAATAGTAGGCTCCAGCATGCCCTCAAGGGCTTTTTTAATATTATCTATGGCTTCGTAAAT
>JAGVNU010000079.1 GCA_020053105.1 Thermodesulfovibrionia bacterium | reverse complement strand
GTTGCGCGTTCCTGTTTCACAGCTCAGAAGCAAGTTCGGGCTTGAGTACAACTACGGATCAAAAAACTGGGTCACTCTCGCGCCTGCTTCCGATGATCTTATATCAAGCAAGCTTGCAACGAGAGGCAGTGTTTACGAGGCGTACTGGGTATGGGACATCCCGGACAAACCAATATCGAGATTCGCCAAGACATTCATCCGGATCGGTTATCAATACTATGACTTCGATTATTCGGGAAGCGGCTTATGGCTTGGGGAGCCGAAGAAAGTAAGCGAGATCAATACGACTGACACAAAAACATTATTCCCTGCGGCAAAGAGCATGCAGGATATATATGCGTCGTTTGATGTGTATTTTTAATAAAGTAAGAAGTGAGAAGTAAAAAACTGTCCACTGATGACTGTATACTTTTCACTAAAAAGGAGGAAACAAGATGAAACGATATATGATTTTGCTAGTTATGCTGTTAATGCCATTGACTGCCCATGCCCTCACCGCAGAAGAAGTCGTCAAAAAATCCCAGGAGGCGTTCTTCTTTCAGGGCAAGGACTTCAAGGCAAGGGTCGTGATGAAGCTGATAAGCAAAGGCGGACAGGAGAGGGTAAGGGAGCTTACGATGCTGCGGAAAAATTATGGGGCATCCGGCGGCGAGCAGAAGTATTTTATGTACTTCTACCAGCCTGCCGACGTAAAGGACATGACGTTTATGGTTTATAAGTATCCGGCTAAGGACGATGACAGGTGGCTCTTTGTCCCTGCGATAAACATGGTGCGCCGGATTGCCGCGCAGGACAAAAGCTCCAGCTTTGTAGGCTCTGATTTCACTTACGAGGACGTTTCCGGGAGGGATATAGAAGACGATACCCATGAAATTGTAAAGGAAGAAAAACTGGGCGCAAATGATTGCTTCGTAATAAAGAGCACTCCAAAGAAGGCGGATGTTGATTACAGCTATAAGCTTTCATGGATCGACAAGGGGAATTTCCTGCCTCTGAAAGATGAGTACTACGACAAAAAAGGCGAACTCTCCCGGGTCTTCAACGCGGAAGAGATTAAAGACGTGAAAGGGTTTCCGACTGTTACAAAGAGGATTATGAAAAACCTGCTGAGCGGCCACAGGACAGAGACTACATTTATAAAGACCGACTACAACATCGGGATTGAAGATAATCTTTTCAGCGAGCGCTTTCTCAAACAGCCGCCTAAGAAGTGGACAGAATGAGAAGTAGTCAGGAGTCAGGAGCCAGGAGTCAGGAGTTAAAAGACAAATCGCTCATTATCTGTGTGCTATGTTCTGTGCTGTGTGTCCTGTCTTTTTCATATTCATACGCATCAGATATATCCATTCACGGCTTCGTTCAGGGTAACTACTCTGTTGATACCACTGCGTCAAATCCTGACGGTAAGGACTTCAAATGGGCTGAAGAAAGAATACAACTCAAGCTTGATGCGAGCAAAGACCCGTTCCATCTGTTCCTGAAAACAGATGCCTTCTATGACCATATTGACGACGCATCCCACCTAGAATTAAGAGAAGGATATGCTGATTTCACGTCTTCAAGCTGGGATACAAGAATCGGCAGGCAGATAATCACGTGGGGTCTTGGTGATCTGATTTTTATCAACGATGTATTCCCGAAAGACTATGAGGCGTTCTTCTCGGGAAGGCCCCTGGAGTATTTGAAAAAAGGAATTGACGGCATCAAAATCAGTATGTATCCATCAGTTGCTTCTGCTGAATTAATTATCATCCCGTTTTTTGAGCCGAACAACTTCCCTGATCGGAAGAGATTCCATATGTTCGATCCGATGCCTCTAGTTACAGAAAGAGAGGAAGAAAACCCTGCAATCACTATTGAAAACACAGAGATCGCTTTCAGGGTATATCGTGATGTAGCGGGTTATGATGCTTCATTGTATTATTACCGGGGTTTCTTCAGACAGCCTTCTATGCTTCCCGACAGCATGACCTCCCCGACAAAGATCGATCTCGTTTATCCTGAGCTTTCCGTTTACGGCGCGAGCATTCAGGGAAGGGCACTCGATGGGGTCCTGAGCCTTGAGGCAGGATATTATGATTCAAGAGAAGACAGAGACGGCACAGACCCGATGACGCCGAATTCCCAGGCAAAATTATTAGTCGGCTATCAGAGACAGATGTGGGAAGACTTCACTATCGGCCTTCAATACTACGGCGAATACATGGATGATTATTCAGAGTATGAAGAGAATCTCCCGTCAGGTTTTCCGCAAGAAAAGAGATTCCATCAACTTGCCTCCGTGAGGCTCACACAATTCCTGGTACATCAGACGCTGCGGCTCTCCTTCTTTTCCTTCTACAGCCCTTCAAATGATGATTATCTGTTAAACCCGGAGGTCAAATACAACTTCTCCGATTCCGTGTGGGCGGCGGTCGGAGCTAATGTATTCGGCGGCGGAGACGAGTGGGACCAGTTCGGGAGCCTGGATGAAAATGACAATGTTTATGTTCAGGTGAGGTATGAGTTTTAAATATAATCTGAATAAGGCCGGTTTAGTTGAAAGTTGTAATGTTCATTAGAGCGAAAAAACAGGATCATCTGACTCTAATATAGTACACATAGGAATATATTGTAAGGAGAAATCAAAATGAAAAAGAGCGTGCTGATATTAGTCGCAGGGTGTATGTTGATCGGTTTCAATGTTTTTGCCAAGGATATGATAATGGTCAGCAATGGTAATGTTGGTATCGGAGTAAGTTCTCCTACAAACAATCTCCAGGTTAGCGGCACCAGTACCATGTTTTCATCCGACACAGGTAATTTCCGTACTTTTATCTCCAAAAAAAACGAGAGCTATATTTCATCGATAATTTTTCAGGATAACTTCAGCGGCCGCGCGCAAATGGGCCTGATAAACGATGATGATTTTCACTTTCAGGTGTCAACGGATGGCAATACATATACTGACGCTTTGTTAATCAATAATGAAAATGGTCATATAGGGATCGGTGATCCTGATACAACCGGCGCTCGTTTTAGCATTATTGATAAAGATGGTGGAACTGCCTTTAAGGCTGCCAGCTACGAAGGTGGTTATAGTATTGTCGCAAGAAAAGATGGGTCAGGAGGCGGGGTGTTTATCAGCAAGGTAGATGAAGGCGCCGGAAAAAGTTTACATATTATTCATCATGGCATTGATCCGGCAATGGTTATAGAGGACAGCACATCTGAATTAGTGGTAGTGGAAAGCAGCGGGAATGTTGGGATTGGTACAGCGACGCCAAAGGGGAAATTAGATGTGAACGGGTCCATTTATCAAAGAGGAAAAGTATTAAATGCTGACTATGTCTTTGGACCTGATTATCAATTGGAAGCTATTAGAGAACACGCTGATTTCATGTGGAAGAATAAGCATCTTAAAGCAATTTCTAAAGCAGCAGTTGATGAAAATGGAAAAGAAATCGTTGAAATTGGCTCTCACTTCAAAGGGATCGTAGAGGAATTAGAAAAGGCACATATTTATATTGAGCAGCTTCATGAACAAATGGATAAGCAAAAAAACAGGATGTTATTATTAGAGGAACGAATGATGAAAATGGAGGCAAGAAACTAAGATAGATCAGACATAATGATGTCAGCTTCCGTCTTGTAAAAGAGCGATAATTGAATTACGCAACTTAACTTAAGGTAAATATTATGAACTTTAGATGTTTAATTCTCCTGCTCCTGCTTGTTACAGGTCTTTCGGGGCAATCAGCCGCAGCCGGCGAAGCAGCAGGCGGACCTTCAAAACAAGTTGTCTATTTCAGCGCCATAACCCTTTATCATCCTATCGTGATGTATCAGAAGTACCAGCCCCTCATGAACTATCTCACGGAGAATACACCTTACAAGTTCGAGCTGAAGCTCAGCCAGGATTACAGGGACATAATAATTTTTCTTAAAAGCAACACGGTACAGGTTGCGCTGCTGGGCGGAGTTACGTATTTGGAGGCAAAAAAGGAATTTGATGTAACGCCCATCCTTAAGCCCGTCGGCGTGGACGGCAAGCCGTTTTACCGGTGCGTATTCATTACAAAGGATTCCAACAAGGACATTAAATCGCTTTCTGACCTGAAAGGTAAATCCGTTGCCTTTGCGTCAAAGCTTTCGACGTCAGGGAACCTTGCGCCCCTCTATCACCTATACACCGAGGCGGGAATTTCCCTCAACGACCTTGCCGCACATACGAACCTGAAATATCACGATTCAGTCGCAAGGGAGGTTTTAAGGGGTACATATGACGCTGGAGCAGTCATAGATTCTGTTGCACACAGGTTTAAAGACAAAGGGTTGAGGGTCATCTCCGGCTCCGAAGAAATACCTGGACTGCCGATAGTAGTGAGATCGGACGTGTCCCCCAAACTGGTAGACGCAATAAAAAAAGCGCTGCTTTCTTTAGATTACAACAACCCGGAGCATCGCAGGATGATGGAGCAATGGGATGAGGAGTTCAGGTACGGATTTGTAGAGGCAAGAGACTCGGATTACGACTCCATACGCAGGATGATCAGCTATTTGAGCGGAAAGGGAATACAAATACCGTAATGTTCAGGAAGTTCGGCAAATGGGCGTTCAGCCTTCAGGGGAAGTTCATTCTTGTAGCATCAGTCTGCCTTCTTGCCTTTACTGCAATAGGGAGCTTTCTTATCCTGTCCAGGGAAAAGAAATTATACATGAAGGACATAATCAACCAGGGAAACGTTCTTGCCGAGATAAGCCGCCTTGCGCTGACGAATGTGATGGTGTACAAAGACCTCGGCATGATGGATGAGCAGGACATTGTTGACTATCTCGACTATTTCATAATGAACCTGATGGAGCGTGACAAGAGGGTCAGATATGTGATGATTACAGACAACGAAGGCAGGGTCCTTGCCCAAAGCGATCTCTCCCGGCGCGATGAGGTGGATAAAACGATACTTGAAACCATTGCGACTCTTAAGGCGGAGACAACTGATGAGATATTCCTGAACGAGCCGGTACTTAAGATAACGACGCCTTTAAATATCGACACAAAAAGGTGGGGCGCCCTGAGGATCGGCCTTTCTACCAGCGACGTTGAGAGATCCATAGACGCCTTAAAGCAGGAGGTCATTTTTATTAACCTCGCTTTCTCCGTGCTTGCGCTGATTGTTTTAAGCATTGGCGCAAAGGTGCTTGCAAAGCCGGTGGTAAGGCTCTCAAACGTTATGGACAATATAAAAACATACGGGGACCTTGAGTCCGTAGGGGCAATTCATGAATTGCCCCTACTTAAAGAAAGAAACGATGAAATCGGAGAGCTTCAAAAGAGCTTCCTCTGGATGCTTCAGAGATTAAGAGAGGCGGACAAAGAGCATAAAAAAACCTTGGAAGTGCTCAGTCAGACAGAGAAGATGGTGGCCGTCGGAAGGCTCGCCTCGGGCATTGCGCACGAGATAAACAATCCACTTGGGGGCATCACCCTTTGCTTTAAAAACCTCATCGGAGAAAATCCGGACC
>JAGVNU010000031.1 GCA_020053105.1 Thermodesulfovibrionia bacterium | reverse complement strand
GCACTCAACTCTGGGGTATCGCTCCCCGATATCCTTTGAGCTGGAGGCTATGGCTTCCTAACCTATCTGAGTGTCCGAGAAATCGGGGGAAGTTCAGATTATCTCCGCTCATAAAGACTTCAATCAAGATTTGAGGTGGACCCTTTGGCGCTCCATCCTTATCTTTCAAGCTCTTCACATAGTCAGTGACAACCTCATTATTGAAATGATATTGTGTCAATTCATTTTTCAGGTATCTACCGTTTAGCAATCCGGTAAGAGCCAAATGAATGGCTTCAAGAATAGTTGACTTCCCCGATTCATTGTCTCCAACAAGAATATTAATTCCTTCATCTAATTCTATCGAGAACTCCTTAAAGCATTTGTAGTTCTCGATCTTAACCTTACGGATAATCATATTTGGGTTTTCTCTTGTGGTTGGTTTTTTCTCAAACAAATCATTCCAGTGTTCCTATCAAAAGATTGTCCTCAAACAGCAGAAAGCGGTACTCGAAGCATATAGAGGGCCAGGTCTTGTTTCTTGTATTTCGCATTTTCCAGTCAAATCATTCTCTTTCGCATAAAGCTCACTACCCCCCATTATCCACATTCCTCTCAAACGTCTGAGTATAAAACAGTGCACAAATGCAAACGTCTGGAAGCGCGGAAGCATCCTTGGCAAGGGTGCGCTGATAGATAGGTATAAAGAACTGCTTCGGCCCCTTCAGGAAGTTCATCATATTAATGGCTTGCGCTATCACTGTTTTTCTGGTCCCCCGTCAAAAAGGTTTAGTAATGATAATACGCTATGCCTATTAAAAACAAGAACTATTTATTCCTGGCAAGCACTTATACGATACGCATCTACAACTGATCTCAATGTCAGGAAGAAATCGAGCCCGCTGGAACATAATTGACCTCATTAATACATGCGAAGAAGCAATAAGTTCTTGATGTAACAAAGTTTGAGAATAATTAGTGGCAATCTTTAATATAGCACGAGGAATTACGAGGTCAAACCTTCGTTATACATTTAACAACATGCAATAAGACAAATAGGGTCTCACTCTTTTCCCTCGTCAATATTTATTCTCATAAAATGAAGTGTGATACTATATCCTGATAATAGAGAGGCTTCGAAATAAATAATCTGTAGAATATATAAGAAAGGAGATGAAATTATGGGAACAATAAGTAATGAACTTGCAGCAAAGATTAAATCGTTGCCGGACAATGAAAAGATAGTGCTGGTAGATTCTATCTTAACTCCAGCTTTTCATTCTTGCCCTTGTAATCAGTCCCCCTTATATGAGACTATAAGTGCGTGATCGCGATCTCCCTTCAGTCAGGAAGCAACGGCAATTGCACGTATGTAGAGACGGGCGACGTAAAACTGCTTTTTGACGCCGGGATTACCGGCAGACAGGCCAGTGAACGACTGGCTGCCTTTGGCCGTGACATCAGGGATGTCGATGCCCTGATAATATCCCATGACCATACCGACCATGTGCGTCACGCAGGTGTGTTTCAAAGAAAATACGGCCTGCCTGTTTATATAACCCCAAGGACGCTTGACAGTTCCACAGGGAAATTCGACCTCGGAAAGCTGAATAACATAAATTACTTCACGGCCGGGGAAGAAATTATTTTTGATAATGTGTCCGTGCAGACAATCCCCACTCCCCACGACGCTGTTGACAGCACGGTATTCGTCATCTCATCCGGCAATAAACGTCTTGGTATAATGACCGACCTCGGACATGTCTTCAGGGACCTCAGCGCGATCATCCCGACACTTGACGGGATTTTTATTGAGAGCAATTATGATCCGGAAATGCTCGCAAACGGACCTTATCCATCTTTCCTCAAGCAGCGTATCAGCGGGCCCAAAGGACACCTTTCCAACAGGGAAGCGGCCGAACTGCTGCTCACCGGCGGCCGGCTGAAATGGGCCTGCCTCTCTCATCTCTCAAATAACAACAATGAACCGGAAGCAGCGCTTCAGACACACCGTGAAATTGTGGGGGACCATCTAGACCTGATTACAGCAAGCCGTTTCGCGCCTACAGGGATACTGAGTTTATAACCTGCCTGTTCAGCTTCTCAACCGGTCCCCAAAAAAGCGCCAGCTGCATGCGCAGTCAGGATTGCAGTCCCGGGTCATTTTCAATCATCTCTTTTGCCTTGCGCACCATGTCCCGTTCACTCTTGTAAGACAATTTTTTTAAAGCTTCATCTATGGGCAGCCATCTTGCCTCGTCGACTTCATCGTCATGGTCTTCGGTGCTTCCCTTCACATATTTCATGAGAAAAAAATGGACGGTCTTGTGTATCCTGATCATCTCTTCTTTCAGATAATACCAGTAGGAAATCTTCCCTATTTCATCAACGATCGCGCCTGAAAGTCCTGTCTCCTCCCTCACCTCTCTTAAGGCCGCAGTCGGTGGGTCCTCTCCTTTATCAATAATTCCCTTGGGCAGACACCACGCCTTTCCGCCCCGCACCTCCACAATCGCCACTTCTATGCCGTCTGCCGGACTGTCTCCGGGGTCCGCTGCCGGGCGATATATAACGCCGCCGGAAGATATCCGCTGTTTTATTGAAGGAGGTCTTGTCATGATATTTGCCGCCTGGATAATAACGAGTTCATGTTATGACGAGTGATTGCCGCTTTATTATGACGGCCGGTTAAGCTCTTCATATATTAAAAGTCTTCCGCACCCACGGGAGGACAATCCTTATAAAGTCATTATAAAAAACAAAGGTTATAAGGAGTAATAATAGCGCCATGCCGATCTTGTTCGCCACCAGCATGATCTTCTCGCTCAGGGGCTTGCCCCTGAGTGCCTCAATCGTAATAAACATAATGTGCCCTCCGTCAAGGACCGGAACAGGCAGCAAATTAAGGACCGCAAGATTGATGCTGATAATCGCGATAAAATTAAAATACGTAAACGCCCCTACCGAGGCCGCCTTGGCCGCGGCATCCACGATCAGTATCGGGCCGCCTATCTGCTTTGCGGACAGCGCCCCGGTAAAAAGCCTGGCCATAACTTCGATAGTGAGAACACACCAGCCGTAGACCGCTTCTATTCCCTTAAAAGGCGCAGACAGTATACTGGCACTCTCTATTATCTTGGCATCCATTTTCTTTGAGATCCCTATTCTGCCTATGACAATATCTTCACCCTTCTCATTTTTAACGGTTTCGGGCTTTGGCGTGACAGTCACATCTATCGTGTTCTCATTTCTTTTTACCTTGAGCTTCAGTTCCTTTCCCGGGTTTTTTGAAAACATTTCGGCCATCTCATTCCAGTCATGGACCTGCAAGCCGTTTATGGATACAATAGTGTCATTGCCTTTCAGTCCGGCTTCCCCGGCAGGCGAACCTTCCGACACGTTTTCGATAGTGGTTGTAATGCTGTCCAGGTTGGGGATGGCAACAGGCAGTTTCATTCCCAGGAACACGGTGAATATCAGAAAGGCCAGGACCAGATTAAACACCGGCCCGGCAATTACGATCGCGGCCCGCTTCCAGGCAGGCTGGTAATTAAAGGCCCGCTTCTTGTCCGCCTCATCAATTTCTTCCCCGATTTCCTCGCCAAGGGGCTTTACATAGCCTCCAAGCGGTATTGCCGAGATCAGATATTCGGTATCTCCGATCTTCTTCCCTATTATCTTTGGTCCAAACCCGAGGGAGAATTTCAGGACCTTTACCCCCACCAGTTTGGCCAGGATAAAATGGCCCAGCTCATGAAAAAAAATCAGTATTCCAAAAAGAACTATCGCCCATACTATTGTCATATCTTATTTTCTCCGTTTTCAATTTCCATTTATATTTTCTACAATTTCAGTTGCCCTTTGCCTGGCCCATTCGGAGACGCTTATCACTTCCTCAATGGTCTCCCCCCTGGTAACCGAGTGATCAGCCATAGTGTCCGATACTACCCGGGATATGTCCGTAAATAAAATTTTCTCCTGCAGAAATGCCTCGACTGCAATCTCGTTTGCCGCGTTGAGCACGCACGGCATGGTCCCCCCTGCGCGAAGGGCCTTATACGTCAGGGCAAGCGAGGGATATCTCTCCATATCAGGTTCCTCAAAGGTCAGCTCCCTTATCTCCGCCAGATTGAGCGCCGGCAGTATGTTGCCGAACCGCTCCGGATAGGAAAGGGCATAGCTTATGGGCCCCTTCATGTCAGGCACCGACATCTGCGAGATTACACTTCCGTCTATAAACCTTACCATTGAATGAATTATACTCTGGGGGTGAATAATTACACCAATCTTTTCAACCGGAACATCAAATAGCCAGTACGCTTCTATAACCTCAAGTCCTTTATTCATCAGTGTGGCCGAGTCAATCGAAATTTTCTTCCCCATGTCCCAGTTCGGGTGCCTCAGCGCCTCGGCAGGCGTTACCTTGCAGAGTTCATGCACCCCCTTTTTACGGAAAGGCCCGCCGGAAGCGGTCAACACGATTTGCTCTACCTCATCCATGTCCCTGCCGTCCAGACACTGAAAAACAGCGCTGTGTTCACTGTCGACAGGGAGTATTCTTACCCCTCTTCTTGATGCCTCCGGCATGACCAGATGCCCTGCCATCACAAGGGCCTCTTTTGTCGCGAGCGCTATGTCCTTGCCCGCCTTTATGGCCTCATATGTCGGGACCAGACCAGGAGAACCCACAATGGCCGATACCACCATGTCCGTGCCGTCAAGCGTTGCCGCGTCAATAAGTCCCTGCTCTCCTTCCAGTATTTCAACCGGGGGATTCATTTTTTTCAGGTCCGCGGCTGCGGCTTCATCATACACTGCCACTACCTCGGGTTTAAACTCCCTTATCTGCGCCTCAAGCATCTGTACATTGTTCCTGACAGCCAGGGCCTTTACGCTGAACCTGTCCCGGTGCCTGGAGATTACCTCAAGCGTATTCCGGCCTATAGAGCCGGTAGAGCCTAATATCGAAAGTCTTTTCAAAGGTACCTCACGATAAGATAAAGGACCGGACCGGCAACAAGCATGCCGTCAAGCTTGTCCAGCATCCCGCCGTGTCCAGGGATGAATACACCGGAATCCTTGACCCCGGCGTCCCTCTTGAGCATGGACTCGACAAGATCTCCTACAAGCGCCGTCACTCCCATAACAACGCCGATTACGGCGGCAGCTGTCAATGAAACGGGCATATTGAAAATGGTCCTGATTATCACAGCCCCCAAAGCCCCTCCGACAAGACTCCCGTACGCGCCTTCCCATGTCTTATTGGGGCTGATTGAAGGATACAGTTTATTTTTACCCATATACGTGCCGATATAAAAGGCCGCCCCGTCGGCAAGCCAGACACATGTATAAAGCATGAATATATATTCCTTCCCCAGCGGTCCTGAACGCAGGAGCCACTGGAAACTCAGGAATATACCGACATAAAACAATCCTGCAGCCAGCGGGCCTATTTCATTCATGCAGCCCGAGGGGGTCCTTTCAGCAAACAGCCTTATCAGCATAAGAACAAAAAGGCTGATAAAAATATACTCTGAAATAAATGACGGGTAACTGCAGGACAGAAAAAGCAGCAGGCCCCCCAATAATACCCCGGGGACAGCGAGCTTCGCAGGGACCTTATACATCGCATAAAATTCCCACAGGGCAGTCATGCAGGCAATAATCAACAGCGCCATAAAATAAGGCAAAGGGGGAAGATAATATATATACGCAATAAATCCCGGCAGGAAAAGCGCGGCTATTACATGTCTCTTGACCGCTGAACTGGTATTTTTTTTGTTCTGCATCATGGACTACTTACCGGCCTCTTCTTCAGATAAGGCCCCGAACCTCCTCTCCCTGCTCTTATATTCATCGATCGCCGCGCTGAACTGCTCCCGGCCGAAATCCGGCCAGTGTATTTCCGTAAAATAAAATTCAGTATATGCCGACTGCCACAGGAGAAAGTTGCTGAGCCTCATTTCCCCGCTTGTGCGTATTATCAGGTCCGGGTCCGGTATGCCGGCCGTGTACAGGCAGGACTCCACCAGTTCTTCATTCACATCCTCAGGCCGGACACCCTTTTCCAGGATCTTCTTTATGGCATCCACAATTTCCGACCGCCCCCCGTAACTTAAGGCGCTTGAGACAATCAACCCGGTGTTGTGTCTTGTCAGCTCCTCAAATTCCCTCAGGACCTTCTGCACGCCGGATGGAAGCCTCTCAATGTCGCCGACGGCCCTGAATACGATATTCTTGCCATGAAGCCGTTTCATTTCGCTCAGGATAAAATTTTTCAGCAGGCCCATAAGGGCATTTATCTCAGCCTTCGGCCTCCTCCAGTTCTCCATGGAAAAGGTATAGAAGGTAACAGCCTTGAGCCGCTGCTCCAGGGCCGCGTCAATTATTTCATTTACTCTCTTGACGCCGTTTCTGTGCCCTTCAATACGCGGCAGGCCCCTTTGTTTTGCCCAGCGTCCGTTTCCATCCATAATTAATGCTATGTGCTTAAGTTTCATTTCGGTCTATCTTTTATTTCTTACTTGTCATTCAGTCACCGAGGGCGCAAAATTGTAATAGAAGAGGATACTGCTGTCGGAAAATTCTCCCTGGGCCAGCCGGTTGAGAAATGAAGTCAGGCCTGCCCTGGCGACAAGGAACAATTCCCGTCCCTGGACCCAGTAATCGGTCACCGAGCCGTAAATTTTATCCATGATCAGTTTTTTGTCCATCACGCTGCCGTCCCACCAGAGGGAATAAACCTCGGCCTTATTGGCCCCGAGCCCCGGCATCACTGACAGCACCGGGTCCCTGCTGACCGCGATGATCTCCTGTCCGCGGTCTGTTTTCACAACCGCGAGCCTGCCTCTCACAGACCACTTTATCTCAGGATTCACCAGTGAACGTGTCCTGCTTTCAAATGAGAACGTAAAAGGGCCGTACGATTTTTCGCTTTTCCATTTAAGCGCCATGCTGTCATCATAGAGGCATAAATAGCCGGCCTTATCATATGTCATCACGTCGCTGCGCCCTTCATTCTTCCAGTCCACAAAGGCAAACCCGTAAATGTTCGCGGCGTCAGGAAGAACAATCGGCACATCGGGTTCATACTGACTGCCGTTCCACTTTGCCTTATAAACAGGTCCGCCGAATATTTTGCCGCTGCTGAAGCGCTGCATCAGCAAAGACTTCCCGACCACCCTCATAAAATACTGGATGTTCTCCGCGGTCCTCTTGTATCCCTCAGCAGGATCATATTCAAGCACAAATGAATTCACCCTCATATCATCTCCGGACAATTTACCGTCCCCCGTATTTATCGTCCCGGGGTTTACTGCGGATGTCACAAATATTTCGGCCCTTCCGTTATTGTTCACATCAAGCATATCAAGGGACAGATGGCTTCCTTCGCTTTTGGTCTTTATATTCCATAATTCCCTGAAATCCTCTTTCACGCTGTAAATACGAATGTCCCGGCCGTCACTGACTGCAAACTCATCAATGCCATTACCGTCAACATCTCCCATTGCAATCAGGAGTCCGCCCGGCAGGTCAAAGATCCTCCAGGGTTTCGTGTCTTTAAATACGCCGGAAATAAACTGCTCATCAGGGGCTGGTATCAAGCCCGCGTCACGGGCCTCCTCTGTTATTTCTCCGACCATTCCCGAGTCCTCTGCCCAGTATAATTTTATGTTTATTAATCTCTTGCCGTCTTTATCAGGCGTAGAGAAGACCAACGCAGCTTCTGCGCCAAGCTCCCTGGCAAGTCTTGAGACCGTGTCCGCCGAATAATCCGGCGCATACGCCTCGACAAACTCAAAACGCCCTGAATCCTTCAGGGCGCCGTAAAAGGTCTCTGAAACAGACCAGTCAGCTCTCCTGTCCTGGATGAACGCAAGCTTTATCCGTGAAGAACTGATTCTTGCCTTGTCCCCTTCCTTCACATCACCCTTGATAATTATACCTGGGTAAACGCCATCAACGGCATCTTCTCCTGTTATCTCAATCCTTCCGGCAAAATTTTCCGTGTTGCCGATCAGCTCATTGGTTACAGGGTGATAAAAGGGGGCCCCTTCCCTGAACACGGAAAAACGCATGCCCTTTTTTACATGGACCTCATCCCGGGGCCTGACCTTTACATTACGGTCTTCCATGTTCACGATATCAGCGCTTACAGGCATGAAGTAGCCGAGCACCGCGTCGCTTGCCCTGTAAATGCCCTCTTGCGCGGCGTCCTGTGTTTTTTCTCCGACCGGTTCAGCTGTTGCCGGTTCAGCTGTTTGGACAGGCGCGCTATTTTGGGCCGTTCCCTTAAGCGCACACCCAACTGCAAGCATCAGCATCATGACGGCAAATATTGAATATGGCTTCAACCTGTTTCTCAATTCAGAAAACACCTCCACATGATTACACCGGATTAAGGCGTAATAGTATAACCTATTTATACAACTAATTTTGTCTCTTTATTTAAGAAGATAAACGATAAGCGGGAAGGGTGGAACAGGACATGAAAAACGGAAAAAACTTTTTACGTTCTCCTTTTTCCTTCTTACTTGATTGAAATATTAGGTGCGCTTCCCATGAGGTATTTAAAATCTTCGTCCTCGAATTTCAGACCGCCGCCGAGATATACCCCCCTGCGGTTGGAATTCAGAAGATTATCAACGCCGCCGCTTACAAAAAAGAATTTAAACAGCCGGTAGTCAAGCCCTATCCGCGCGTGTGCTTTGTCTGCGCCTGCCTCGTCCGCGCTGAAGTCCCACACGTCAAACTTTACCCTGCCGTTTTCGTTGTTTAAAAAATAATCCGCCCCCAGGCCGAAGGTGTTCTCCATCAATCCGATTCTCAGGGCCAATGCATCAAAGCGCTTTGCAAATTGCGCAGTAAACTCAATCCTGTCTTCCACTTCTTCCTTGATCTCCGTGACCCCGTTTATGGTGGTCTCGGTTGTCCTTGCCGAGCCCAACGGGTCCGTGACGATTCCGATTATATAATATTTATCGTCCCGCGGACGCAGGGTAAGATCAAAGTAACCCTTCCATTCGGATTCTCCGGCATTATATTCAGTATGGAAGTCGAGATAGGTCCTGAGCCTGCTGGAGAAATCAAAAGATTTTTCCACCTTCCCGGAAACATTGCTCAGAGATCTGTAAAGGGTATCATCCGTCATGAGCTTCCCCAGGGTCCCCTCGCCCTGCTCAATCTTGTGGGCGATATTATCAGCTGATTTGGACACTGACTGGATATTCACCATGCTCTCTTTGAAAGCAAACCGGTTTTCCTCAATCACCTCTTTAAGGTCCCGCGCAGCCTTGTTGAGGTTATCTATAAATTCAGGTCCCTTCTCGTTTAAATTTCTGGCCACATTACTGATGTCGTCAATCACCCCCGGCCCCTTATCGCCAAGGGCCTCGCTAAACTTTTCGAGCTGGGCAATGACATTGCGCAGGGGGACCCTGTTTTCCGCTGATATCTCCTTGAGATTCATTGTCACCACCCTGAGGTTCTGAATGGCGTCCCTGATTGACTGCTTCTCGGTCTCTCCGAATATGCTGTTAACGTTTTTGGTCAGGCCTGCGACCTGGTCCGCAGCGGAAGTCAGCCGGTTCGCGAGTACATCAATATCAGCGGCTGGAAATGTTTCCGTTATCGTATCTCCGTCCTTGAGGAGCGGCTGGTCAGAGGTCCCGGGTGAAAGTGCGAGATACCTGTCACCGAGCAGCCCGGACATCCTGAGGGACACAACGGCATTTTTGTACACTTTTATATCGGGCTGGATCAGGAGGGTGAGTTTGGCCTTTCCGTTTTCAAGCGTGATTTTTTCCAGCAGGCCTGCTTCAACCCCGGCAATCTTGATACGCGACTGTTCATCCAGGCCGCTGACATCGTCAAACACCGAATAAAGCCTGTAGCCCTTTTCCCAGATCATGGGCATTCCGCCTACCTTGAACGTCATATAGGAAAGGACGACTATGACTATTATCGCAAATATTCCGACCTTGAGTTCCGTGGATACGTTTTTCACCTGTTTCTGCCTTCTATCTTTATGGGGCCCTCGGCCCTGCCTTCTATAAACTGCCTGACTACAGGGTCCGCCGAGTTCTGTATCTCTACAGAGGTGCCTGTCGCAACAATCACACCATTATAAAGCATCGCAATTGTATCTGCAATTTTATAGGCGCTTTTCATATCATGTGTAATAGTAACGGACGTCACGTTCAGTTCTTCTCTCATTTTTATAATAAGGTCATTGATAGCGTCCGCCATTATGGGATCAAGGCCTGTCGTGGGCTCATCATACAGAAGTATCTCCGGCTTCATGGCGATGGCCCTCGCAAGACCCACCCTCTTCCGCATTCCGCCTGACAGCGCAGAGGGCATTTCATCCTCCACTCCCACGAGGCCGACCATCTTGAGTTTCTCGACCGCTACTTCCTTAATTTCCCGGTCCGGCATATGTGTATGACGTTTTAGTCCGAAGCCTACATTTTCCCATACCGTCATCGAATCAAATAACGCTGACGACTGAAAGAGCATTCCGAACTTCCTCCGTATCTCTTTGAGACCCTCTTCATCCAGCAGGGACAGTTCTGTTGAATTCACGAAGACTGCTCCTTTATCAGGGGCCAAAAGCCCTATGATATGTTTTAAAAGCACGCTCTTTCCCGAGCCGCTGCCCCCGATAACGACCAGACTTTCACCCTTCTCGACTTTCAGGTTGACCCCGCGCAAAACATAATGGCTGTTAAACGATTTATGGATGTCCCTCAGTTCGATCATTTAAATAACCACACAGAGAGAAAATAATCTGAAATGAGTATGGTCATGGATGAATAGACAACGGCCCCCGTAGTGGCCCTGCCGACCCCCTCGGCCCCTCCGCTTGTGTAAAAACCTTTATAACAGCTTATAAGCGCAAACGCCGACCCGAAGAAACACGCCTTGACAAGACCGCTGTATATGTCCTGGATTTCCAGGTAGTCCCACGTGGCCCGTAAATAAGTCTTCGAGCTTGAGCCGAGCAGAAGCACCGTAACGAAATAGCCGCCTAATATGCCGATTATGTCAGTCACAGCTGTAAGGGCCGGGAGCATAATCATGCCGGAGAGAAACCTCGGCGCGACAAGGTACTTTACAGGATTGGTTGCCAGGGTCTCCAGTGCGTCAATCTGCTCGGTGACCCTCATCGTCCCGAGTTCAGCAGCCATCGCAGCGCCGGCCCGCCCCGTAACGATAAGCGCCGTGAGTACAGGCCCCAGCTCCCTTGTCATCGAAAGAGCGACAACAGAGCCGACGAGCCCCTCAGCGCCAAAACGCTTGAAGCCTGTATAGCTCTGAAGCGCGAGGACCATTCCGGTAAACACAGCGGTCACAAGAACTACCGGCAGGGAATTGACCCCGATCTGGAGCATCTGGGTCACAATATTCCGGACTTCAAAAGGGGGTCTCACGATACCCTTCAGAGTAGAGCCCAGCAATAGCATGATCCGGCCCAGACCCAGGAGGGGTTTCTCTATGACAGCGCCGATGAATTCGATAAATTTAATAAGCATTTTATATGGAAATTGATTATACGATATTTTGAATATTTCTTGAAAACTATTTTGCGGCCGGTTTGTCTTATATTATTCCCGGAAGCAATAAAAAATTATTGCATTATTAATAGTTGCAACCGCAAGAAATAGGGTTTAATATTTAATTACGGAGAAGACCCGGTTAGCATAATCCTTAATACAGGAAAGGCGCCATATGGACAAGACAATAATAGTAGTCGCAGATCTCGGTCATTTCAAAGCCTACAGAATTACACAGGGGCCCATGGAAAGTCCCAGGGTCACAATGATTGAAAGTTATGACTCCATAGAAGGCCACGGCAAATTGGTGGACAAGTTAAGTGATATGGCAGGAAGATTCGGAAGGGGGGGGAAAGAAAGGGCGGCAATGGCTTCCGGCGAACGTCACAATATTGAAATAGAAACAGAAAAGAGACTGATTAAAATGATAGCGAAAAACATAGATTCCATAATAACCGGTGAAAAATGCGAGGTGTGGCACCTTGCCGTAGCAAAGAAAATAAACAGACAGGTCACAGATAAATTAAGGCCGGAAGTAAAGGCCAAACTGGACAAAAACATTACAGCCGATCTGACCAGTATCGACAGATCTGAAATCCTGACCTATTTCACCTGAGAGAATGGGGACGGGAAATCTCCGCCCTCATGAAGCCGGCTGGAGCTTTTTCATGTACACGACCCTTGCGTCATCGTCTGCATAATAATCCGGTATGCGGGCCACTTCATGGTATCCGTGCCTGCTATAAAAATGCCTTGTCTGCTGGTAGATCTCCAATGAAGATGTTTCGATATAAATCGCGGCGCCGCCGAGGTCTTTAATATTTTTTTCCGCGTTGACCAGCAGCAGGCTCCCGATTTTTTTGCGCCTCAATTCTTTTTTGACCGATATCCAGTATAAATCGTATCTCCTGTCAGTCACCAGTATGGGACCGTAGCATACATACCCTGCTGTTTTTCCCTCATATTCAGCCAGTATGAAATTGTAGTCGCTGTTGCTGCCCTTAATTATACTGTCTTCTACAAGCTCAAGCGCCACCTCAATCTCGCCGGGTTTGAAGAAAGCGTCATCTTCAAGCAGCCTTCTTATTTCGTTCAAATCGCGGGACGTTACAAAATTGCGTAGACTTATCCTTCCTTCTTCCGTTTTCAACATGGCTCACCTCATCGAAACTTCCAGCACGGCATTAATAAAATACGAATCCGGATATCCCGCTTCCCTGAGGGCCGCGATAAATCCTGAATCCGGAGAAATACAGGGATTGGCGTTGATTTCAAGGACATAGACCGTGTTGTCTTCCGCCAGTCTGATATCAACCCTTGCATAACCCTTCATCTTAAAGACCTTCCAGCATTTAAGCGCAGTGCGTTCCAAAAGATCCAGCCTCACATCCGGAGGATTAAACCTCCTCTCGGTATTCCGGTGTTCAAAGGAGTCCTTGTCCCACTTGGCGCTGTATCCTACAATCCTCGGTTTATTTTCGGGCCAATCATTAAATACTATTTCCGCAACAGGCAGGACTTCAACCTGCCCCCCCGGCTTCTCCAGAAGAGAGATATTAAATTCCCTGCCGCTGATGTACTGCTCAACTATTAATGTCTGCCTGCCGTGTCTCTCATATATCCGGGGCAGGGCCGCCAGCATATTTTTTTTATTACTAAAGACGGAAGTCTCATCGATCCCGATTGAAGCGTCCTCAAGCGCAGGCTTGACTATCCATGGCGGCTTGCCCGCCAGTCCTTTATTAATACCCCGGTATTCATCATATGCGGGAGTGGATATATTGAAGCCGTTCATAAGCGTTTTGGCAATACTTTTATCGGAAGTGCTCAGTATGGCGCTGTACCCTGAGCCGGTATAAGGGTACCCGAGATGCTCGAAAAGCAGGACGAAAAACTGCTGGTACACAGGGTCGTCATTGACCCCTTCCACAAGATTGAATATGGCGTCAGGCTTATATTTTTTCAAATGAAACATGAGATAGAAAATTGCTTCATTTAAAGAGGCGGGGGCATTCTTCGACCCTGTTGAATTCCCGCCTGAAACGCATTTGATGGGAAAGAGTTTTTGCTTATGGCCGGCTCTTGATAATAAGCTGACTGCAAAATTGACTTCATCGAGGACGTCTTCCGAGTCGGGTTTTCCCTTTACCGGTTCATTATAAATAACAGCTACTCTCATATATGGAAAACCTCATGCTATAAATAACGCATTACATAGCAGTTTTTGCATGCGCCTGGTCCGAAGTCTCCCCGACGCGCTGTGATGCGGAATCGACAATGCGTGATATCAGCTGAGTATACGGGACACCTATTTTCCCGCATAAAATAGAGAGGTCCGAGCGGACCGGGTGAAGCCCTGCCAAGGGGTTAATCTCAAGGAAGCTGAGCTTGCCCTGAGCATCCGCCTTCAGGTCCGCGCGTCCCGCGTCCCTGCAGCCCAATGCCCTGTAGGCCCTCAGCGCTATGTCCGCGGCTTCGCTGATGATTTTTTTATCCTCCACGAGTGAATAAACCACTCTCTCTTCATAAAACTCCTTATTGAGATAGGAATAGACTTCAGGTTCGGCCTCTTTGTTGAGTGTTATCTCCAGAACGCCAATGCATTCCGCATTTTTTCCTGTCCCTATTATGCCGGCCGTAAATTCCCTGCCGGGGAGGTATTTCTCTACAAGCACCGGCTGCCCGAACCGTGCCAGCAAGTCCGTGCACTGTTTCCTGAAGGCATCAGGGTCCCATACTATAGAGTCAGCGCTGATCCCCTTGCCGGTCCCTTCGGTAAGCGGTTTGACGAAAAGGGGGAAAATATTTTCGCCCTGAAACTTTTGATGCCCGATATCATCTAATGAGTGAATGACTGAAAACTCTGGAGTCGGCACCCCGGCCTGCATAACCAGCTTTTTGGCGATGGCCTTATCGAGACTCACCGCAAGAGTGAGCGGACCGCTGAATGTATAGGGTATCCTGTACGCGTCAAGGAGCGCAGGGACCTGCGATTCTCTTGCGGTCCCGTAAAGGCCTTCGCAAATGTTGAATGCCATGTCCCAGCGGTCCCCTGCTGCAAGCCGCCTGGTCAGCTCATAGATATTACCTATTCTTGAAACTTCATGACCGAGCCCCTGCAGCGCCGCTTCAATGGCGTCAATTGTGACATCACTGTCAAATTCAGCGGTCTCTTCATCCGAAAAACCCATCGCCGTATAGTCCCGTCTCAGGTCATATGTGAAACCGATATTCATTACATATCTCCTTTGTAAAGCGGGACCAGGTTCTTTTTCATCCTGCGCCGGTATCTTGATGTCTCTTTAGGCAATGACGGCACGGCCTGTTCATTCAGGACATGCAGCGCTGCTTCATCCCTTCCGTTGCCGCTGGATTTTTTCAGCACAGGGACATCCGTCTCCTGGGGATTGAAGTATTTGATGATCATGCCTTCATAATTCCTCAGGAGAATATCACGGTCCGTGGCTGACAAGAGGTAGAACGGTTGAAGGGGGATTTTTCCTCCTCCTCCCGGGGCATCGACCACAAATTGGGGGATGCAGAGTCCGCCTGTATATCCGCGCATCTTCTCAATGATCTCCATCCCCTTCCATATGCTGGTGCGGAAATGCTCGACCCCTCTGACCGGGTCACACTGAAACAGATAATACGGCCTTACCATTATCCTCTGAAGCGCGTGACAGAGTTCCTTCATGATCTCAGGCGAATCATTGATGCCCCGCAGAAGGACAGACTGGTTCGATACCGGTATCCCGGCCCTCAATATCCTGTCACAGGCCTCCTGTGACTCAGGGGTAATCTCCCTGGGATGGTTAAACTGGGTATTTATCCAGAGCGGCCTGTGGGTCGAAAGCATGCTCACGAGGTCGTCCGTTACCTTCATTGGAAGCACCACCGGGATTCTCGTCCCGATCCTTATGACTTCGACATGTGATATCAAACTGAGTTCACCAAGGAACCAGTCCAGCAGGTCGATGTTTACCGTCAGCGGGTCTCCGCCGGACACTACGACTTCCCTCACCTCAGGGGATTTTCTTACATAATGGACCATGGCCGCCAGCTCGTTTGTCGTGACCGCGCCCTCCTCCCCGCTGCCCCAGATCCTCTTGCGCGTACAGTGCCTGCAGTACATGGTGCACATGTTCGTTATGACTGCCAGCGCCCTGTCGGGATACCTGTGGACAAGGCCGGGCACCGGCATGTCCTTTTCCTCGTCAAGGGGGTCGTTGTTGCCGACGATCTGCACTTCGAGTTCCCTCAGGTCCGGGATACACTGCTTCCGGACAGGGTCGTCGGGATCGGTCCAGTCTATAAGGGAAAAATAATAGGGGGTAATCGAATAATGGTATATGTCAATGAGGCGTTTATATCTTGCAACCTGATGGGGTTTGAGGTTAAGCATGACGGCGAGGGGGTCCAGGGACTTTACTGTGTTGGCCATCTGCCACTTCCAGTCTCTCCATTTGTCATGCGTAATGTCGGGCCACAAGCTGTTGATCAGCAGCTCATTGCCCTGGCTGCAGCCAAATTTGACCGACTCTGAGAGTCGGTTGGGAGGATCTTCTTTTGCACCCGAAGGCAAGTTCATCTTCATTCTCCTGTGTTACAATTTATAAGGGCTGATGCCCTGAGCTTTCCTGTTTGCTAATAGTTGAAAAGCCATTATGTAATTAAAGCAATATTCATACCAAGAAAATATGCAGTTCATGCTGCGGGACCCAGCTGTATTTTTTGTATTGAATGCTCCGCGACAAGACAGGCATGTCTTCAGAATGGCCCCGGCTGTGCATTCGCGAGCTGCGGTTCCGGCCCATGAATATTTGTCCCGCAAGGAATCCGCCTGACCCATTAAGAAATCATAAAGCAATAGTGCGTCAATATGGCGTAATTTTATAGGTATTATAAATTTATTGAGACATTCTGACGCATAATGCGGGGAGTACGGTATTATTTCTACCTCACAGGCCGACAGCATGATTACTTATGGAAGACCGTATCAGACTGCCGGCCTGTCCCCTGAATTATAACAGCGCTGACTGGGAACTAAAAACAGCTGACAATCAAATGTGTCGTTTATGCAATTAAACGTGTCGATAACGTTGCACAGGAGAATACCAGTCTGACCTGATATATTGGGCCTACATCTCTTTGAGCTTGCGCTGCAGGGTCCTTCGGCCGATGCCGAGCATTTTCGCGGTCTTTGTCTGGTTGCCCCCCTTCTTCTCCATGGCCTGACTGATGATCTCTTTCTCAATTTCCTTAAAAGTATAATCCTGAGGGATCTGGTAAAAATTGGAGTTCTGGGGCTGGGTGAGCAATAAAAAAGATGGCAGATATTTTGCCTCTATAATGTTCTTTTCAGCCAGCGCCATTGCCGATTCAATGGCATTCTCCATCTCCCTCACATTGCCGGGCCACTCATAATTCAGAAGGATCTGCATGGCCTCATTTGTTATCCCCTTTATCTGGTAATCCTTCTCTTCATTAAACCTGTGAATAAAAAAACTGGCAAGAAGCGGAATATCGTCCTTTCTCTGCCTGAGCGACGGCAGCTCAATATAGACGACATTCAGCCTGTAATACAGGTCTTCCCTGAATCTTTTTTCTTCAATCAGCATCTTCAGGTCCTGATGTGTTGCAGCTATAATCCTGACATCAACTTTTATGGTTTCATTCCCGCCCACCCTTTCAAACTCTTTTTCCTGGATAACCCTCAGGAGTTTAATCTGCGTGCTTAATGTAATGTCCCCGATTTCATCAAGGAATATCGTCCCGCCGTCAGCGAGTTCAAACCTCCCGACCCGCCTGGTTATCGCGCCGGTAAATGCCCCCCTTTCATGGCCGAACAGCTCGGACTCCAGCACCCCCTCACTAAAGGCAGCGCAGTTCACCTTGATAAATGGCTTGGCCGCCCGGCGGCTGTTATAATGTATCGCGTTGGCAATCATTTCTTTGCCTGAGCCGGTCTCACCGGTGAGAAGGATATTTACGTTCTTTGGAGCTACTGACCCCACTATTTCCATAACGTGCTGCATGGCCTTGCTCCTGCCGATGATTTTCCCGAAGTTGAATTTCTCCTTGACCCTCCGTTCGAGCTCTGTTTTTTCAACATAGAGGGTCTGCTTTTCAATGGCCTTCTCTATCATTGCCAATATCAGTCTCGAATTAATGGGGAATTCATAAAAATCATAAGCGCCTTCCCTCATGGCCTCTATCGCCTTGGAAAGTGTGACTTTTTCCGAAAGAAATATAAGCTCGACGTGAGGCCTGAGGCTCTTGGTCCTCTTCAGTAATTTCAGACCCTTTACATCGGAGAGGTCATAATCCACGATCATGATATTTACATGATGTTTTTTCAGGATATCGTAGGTCTCCTTCGCGGTTGACGCGCTTTGAAGACTGGCCCCCTTGCTCTTTAAATACGCAATCAGCCGCTCCCACCGCTTGTCTCCCTTTTCGCTCACGACAAGTATGGTAACGTTCAGTTCAAGGCTTTTTTTGACCATGGCAAATCACCCGGGACAATAATTCATTTTTGTTAAGTGCGCCATTATTGCCTCATATGCCGGGCTTACCAATGGCGCTGCGTCAATATGACGCAGTTAGTATAAAATCGACCGTACAAAAAGTAAATACACCTTTTCCCTCGTCAACTTCATTGCAGTTAAAGGCGCCTCAAGATTACTCACCATGGGAAAGGAGATGCTCCAGGTCATTGAAAGGGCGGAGGCCCTGAACGAGAGAATCCATAAACCGGGATTTGAGTATATGAAGAAAAAGCCCTGACACCATAAAAAAATCCCCGTCTGTAAGGCGGGGATTTTCATTTGCTCTATTCAGGTCCTTAGAATATTTATTTCCCCGTGACCTTGCCTGTAAAGATATAATCGTTGTCTTTCACAGAGGCATGGCATTTTATACATGCTTCAACTTTTCCCTCTGCGAGTATGTTGAATTGAGGATCGTATTTTGCCCAGAACCAGTCATTGCCGTCCGGGTTATAACCTTTTACTTTATACATAACTGTTATTGCTGCAAGCTGTTTATTGCTCTCGTAGTTTTCTTTTACGATGATGGATGAGTCCGACATGCCCTGTGACTTGTTTATAGAATCAAGCGCAACTTCATTTACATACGTTGTTAAAAATGCGCCGTGCGGTTCTTTGCCGGCGTACTTTTCTCCCTTACCCGGCCATTTGGCCCATTTCTCATAGGGCATATGTACAGTTATATGATAGCGCACATCTCCTCCTGCAGCCCAGGGCATATGTTTAAGGATCGATTCGAAAGGTATTATGGTAGTTTGCTCCGGATGGGCGGCATAAGCTGCAACAGCGGCGACTGCAATAAATACTACGGCTGATAAAATTGCTGCATATTTTTTCATTTTCTCCTCCTTAACTTTCTCACATTGTTTTGCTTTCATCAGGCAGCTGGTCCCGGGCCAGTCTTCTAATTAAAAACTATCACAATTATATTTTTTGTCAAGATATTTGATTCAAAGTGGAAGGCCCACTCCACTTTCATTCCGATGTGGAAGTTTTATAAATTTTGAGCAAGAATCATATCACGCAATAATGAGGGGGCCGCTAATGTCCGGTCAAAACCTGGTACCACATCCTGAGTCCGGTTATAGCAATTATGACGGCGATGGCAAGACGGAGATATTTTGTATTTACCTTCTTGCTGACCCTTCCTCCTATCTGCGCGCCCGGCACAGTGCCTATCACCAGTGCAATAGCATACGGCCACAATATCTGTCCGGTGGCCATCTTGCCGATAGTCCCTGTAAAAGCGCCAAGCAAGACAATGCCGAGTGTGCTGCCAATTACGATGCGGGTAGGAATATTAAGTATGTAAATCATGGCCGGTATATATATAAACGCGCCGGGAGCCCCGACCATTCCACCGAACGAACCTATTGCAAGACTGATCATACACGCAAGAGGCTTGTTATAAATAAGGTCCTCAGGTTTGATGTCTTCCCCCTGCTCCCGCTTGGGGACAAACATAACTATTGCCGCGATAACGGCCATTGTGGCAAATATCGCTAATAGAAAAGAGCTTTTAGTGTACTGTGAAAATAACGAACCCGCAAGATTGCCGAGTGCATTACACAAGCCCATGTACAGAAGGAGGGACTTACTGACAAATTTATTCTTATGATGGACGATAAGACCTGATAGAGACGCTGAAAGCACCTGGACCATGCTTACGGCGGCTACCTCTTTCATGTCGAGCTGACCGACACCCAGAAGCGGCGGCACATAAAGCAGTAATGGGATCATGAATATGGCCCCGCCGAGTCCGAGGAGTCCCGACAGAAAACCTCCCCCTAACCCGAGAAAAAGAAGTGCAATCAAAAAAGGTATGTCCACTGTTTACTCCCTCCTGTTAAACTCAAAAATGTACTTGGGAAAAGCAGATATTGCACTGCCAGCTATCCACAGCAGCATGAACAACTGCTCTTGCCCTTTTTCCTCGGCACACCAGCCTTGGTCAGTTCGTCGATAAGTTCCTCTTCCGTAATTTTCCCGTCTCTTAATCCATTGACTTCGGCGAGCAATTTGTCATTCAGATATACAGCGGGGGCCTTTGCATCCGGCCCGGCCTGGTTTTTGGTGAGAATTACAACTTCAACTTCAAATGTCTTTGCCGCGCTTCCAGCGGCAGCGGTGTTGTCCCTTCACCTGCCCCCGGGCGGGTCGTTGTTGATTAGTTTCAGGATGGCCGGCATAATTTGATCCTCCTTAATATAAGAGTTGAATTCTGAGTGACGTTTGTAGCAGCTTGTATCTAATTTTTTCTTTTGCCGGTATATTTACCTTTTTTTGTCACCGGGCAACATTCAGGCCCCTCCAATGCAGCGGGGTAGTCTTTCCTGATTATTCCAAGAAGTTCTAGAACAAATGGGTTCTTAAGGAAATAGCATCTGAGTCTTCCATCTACAAAGTAATCGATAACACCGGCATGTCTTAATGCTGAAAGATGCTGGGAGATATTGGACTGGCTGATCTCAATAAAATCCTGCAGGTCTGTCACGCATTTTACGCCTTTGGAAAGTTCTTCCAGTATAGCCATCCGCGCAGGATGGGCGACTAATTTCAGCGTCTCTATACGAAGCATTAAATCATTCATACTTGCATATATTACAATGAATGAATATATAATAACAAGACTTAGAGTTGACATGCATCTGGTCTTATGGATAATGCTATAATTTACATACCGTTTACTTGCAACAAAAAACTGTAACCGCCTTATTCAAAATAGAAAGGAGTAGTTAAATGGATAAGATTACTATAATTCTCAATGAGGGACCCAGCAACATAAGATCGTGGAATGGCTTGAGGGTTGCCGCAGGGGCTGCCGGGGCAGACATGGATGTTGAGGTCTTCCTGCTTGACGCAAGTGTTTATGCCGCGAAGAAAGGTCAAAATCCACCTAAAGGATTAGTTGAGCTGAATTTGGCCAATAAGCTGACGGAGCTTATGAAGTTAGGTGTCAAGGTAAGGGCCTGCGGGACATGTATTGATCAGGGAGGGCTGACCAAAGATGAAATAGTCGAAGGCGTCATCGTAAGCAATGTAGCGGATTTGGCCCATTCCATAAAAGAAAGCAAGAACGTTTTAGTTTTCTAAGGTGTGCTGAGCAGGACATGTATCCTGATTATTTTGGAGGAGGGAGATTATTTATTATAATCTCCCTCCATGAGTATGATGATCAGATCATTTTGATTTTACGGGCGGCAGAATGCATCCGCATCCGCAGGAGTTTTTCGTCTTGCCTTCAGACTCTTTCTGTTCAATATCTTTGTCTGTTTTTTTATCGCTTATAGCCATTGCTTTCACCTCCTTTCCACTGGGCCAGCCGCATTCATTTCTCAAGTACATTAAGAATGGTACACCCTTTCAAAGGTCCTTTGCCGCTGCATGCATTTGTCAGTTTCACGAGCGCCTTTTTCATTCCCTGGAGAGTCCTTATCTTCGCCTCGATATCTTCAATCTTTGATTTGGCCCTGTTTTTGACCATCGAGCACGGCGTTCCCGGATCGTGTCTCAGCGATAATAATTCATGAATTTCTTTCAAGGAAAATCCAAGCTCCTTTGCATGCCTGATAAACTGGACGCGCTTAACGCTTTCATCAGAATACTGACGATAACCGGATTCTCTTCTGCCCGGCTTGGGAAGAAGCCCTCTTCTTTCATAATATCGGATAGTCTCAATATTCACCCCGGCTTTTTTAGCCAACTGCCCTGTAGTGAATCCCTCCATCTTCTCACCTCCTGTTTACAGTATAAACCCTGTACCATGGTATGGAGTCAAGTGTTTTTTTAAAAGAGAAATAAATTAAAAGAGATGCTTCAGGCTGGACATAAATGCAACATATCGGTCTTTGGCAGCGAATGGATCAGTGCGTACGATGGAAGGCTGATAATTACATCGGAAAAATCTTAATATCATTTGTATCTTATTTGAAACTCATATCTACTATTCTTTATTTAACTTTTCATCTCCCGTCTTTGTAATTGAACTCACTTCATCACTAATCCCGGATATCCCCTTCTTAAAGTTCCTGATTGCCTCGCCCATCCCTTTTCCTATCTGTGGCAATTTTGTGGCCCCAAACAGGACAAAAATAATTAAGAAAACTATCACCAGTTCCTGCGTTCCAAGTCCAAACATGGCTCAACTCCTTTCTTCTTTTGTCTCAATAAATAAAGCTAACACGAGCATGCCTCTTCTACAGAGATGCTGATCTGCGATGTTACCTTTTGCCCGTTCTCATCCTCGACACGGACAACCACTATATAAACACCCTGAGTGAATGTGTGCTGAACGTCCTTCCCCTCGGCGCTTTCACCGTCGCCAAAGCTCCATTGTATCGACTTGATCTTTCCGCTGCCTCCGCTGATGACCGCCCTGAACTTTACAGTATACGGGGCATCTCCTCTCCTGTTCTTTACGCCCCCGATCTTTATCTTCAGCGGGCCGCCGGTAGAAACAGTTTCTTCTTCAATGAGCAAACTTCCGCCCAGCCTTTTTGAAGTCTTCAGTAAGGCTTCCTTTGTCTTGTCGGGCATCGGCGCAGGAACAGGGGGGACGCCGCCTGCCTCCAGCGCCGCTTGCTGTCCTTCCTCCACCCTTACCCTGTCTGTTCCAAGAAAAACAACCGTTCTGCCGATGAGGGACCAGAGTGTAAATTTTTTACCTGCCTCATCAATCTTGAGCGCAAATTCAGAGCCCTGTGACATAATGGGGATGTTCCCAGCCCGTACTTCAAACTGTGTGAATATATGGTCCGGGACCTGCGCCTTCGCGAATATGCGCCCTTTCTCCATGGTGACTAATGACTGTTCTAATTTTCTGTCTCCCTCATAAATGACCCCATTCATAACCAGGGTCGTCTCCGGATATATCTCCACGATGCTTCCGTTTGACCATGTAAGGACAGCAGCGGAATTCTCTTTGACGGCAATTTTATCATCCCGCTGTATAATGTCGCCTTCTTTCAGCGGCCCGCCATTTCTGGTCACGGTCCCGTCAACACGCGTGGCCCTGACCTCGGAGGCGTCCTGTGCATAGACAGAGATAATGCCGTTACAAACAACACTGTAAAGGAAAAGGATTACGATTAGTGATGGTTTGATAAAGTTCATTTTATTTAAAAAGTCTCCTTTTTTTTTAAAACTCAAATTCCGCTCCAAGGACAATCTTTGAGGCAGGGTCCGCCTTTTCTCCGTCAGCCTGCTGATAGACCGCGCCGGGAACAAAATACCCGGCCTCTGAGAAGCCTGTCAAGTGGTTTTTATAAATAGGGAAGCTAATATCGAGGTCAAGTCCCCAGCCGATATCTCTTGTCTGCTCCGTTGTAAGAGATGTCCCGCTGCTCCAGTCTATGCCGGGCACGGGGCCCTGTCCTTTAAAAACGGCTTCAGTAGTCCAATATTTTGTGAATGCAAGACTCGTCCGCAGCTCAGGCACAGGCTCAAGGCCTATTGCCGCCCTGCCGAAGGTTACATTGGTAAGATTACTGTCCCAGAGAAAGTATCCTGCCCTTAAATCCTCGCTGAATATATTGCCGAACTTCCTCCGGTCCTTGCAAAGGAACAGTCCACTGAAGTTTTTATAATCACCGTCTTCGGCGTCTTCAATCTCATTCCCTGAGCCAAGCCCCCCTTCAATGCCCGCCGAGAAGCGTCTCAGAAATCCGATATCGCCGAACTTATAATCACCCCTTGCCAGAACAGCATATGCGGAAATGTCTCTCTCCCCGGAATATGAGTCTGTGAGATATATAAAGTCTGCCGTGTAAGATATCTTCTTTTGATCTCCTGAAATTGCAAGGCCTGTCCAGAGCGGCTGAAAATCTCCATCACGGGGCGTTGTGCCGGCATTAAAGTCTTTGTCAAGATTCAAATCGGGATTTCCCTCGCGGCCTCTGTCATATACCTTGAGGGCATACGGCTCTATGCTAAGACCTTTTGCCGGTTTTAAATTGAAGCTGAGCAGATAACCGTCAAGTTTATTTGCGACGCCTAATACCGCACTCCTGTCTCCTGCAGGGCCCGCGCCGAAGTCTGTATAATCCTTGAAGCCTCCGGCAACCGCGATATATGAGAAATTACCCGTAAGCAATCCAAGGGGGGTTTTACCGAAAGGATAGCTGATCTTAAATGCATCCACAGGGCCTTCAAGGACTATGCCGTCATTGCCTAGCATGACATTCTGCCTCCCGGCCTTGACGATAAAGTCTCCGGTGTACTGGACATAGAGTTCTCTGATGAGCGCTGAATTGACCGTATGAAACTCGGACCACCGGTCCAGTGTCCCTTCACTGTCTTCTTTCCAGTCAAACACAAAATTCCCTTTATCAAAGACCACTACCCCTGAAAGGGGGCCGTGCTCCGCCTCGATCTTAAGCTGGAACCTCTGGTCAAAGTAAGCAGTATCGTCGTATGTCCATTCCTGCTTCGGATTGTTCAGATTGACGTTGTCTTTTATATTCAGCCTCAGCTTATACTTCCCCGAAAAAGTAAATTTTGTTTTATCCCGAGACTCTTCTTCCCGCTTTGCTTCTTCAGCCGCCTGTTTTTTCTGCCAGGTCTCCAGCCCGGAAATCCTGCGTCTTGCGTCCTCGTCTCTGCCCTTTGCAGGTTCTTGCTTGACCACAGGCTCATCCCACTCACCGGCGTCCGCAGGTGGGGTTTCAACCTTTTTCTCTTCTACCGGAGCTTCAATACCCTTGTCCGCTTCCTCTTTTATCTGCTTTTTGTCTTCAACCAGTTTGTTGATCAGAGACTCAAGCTCAGAGACGCGTTTTTCGAGCTGTCTGATCATTTCCTTGTCATCTCCATTGCTGCGTTCAACAGGGGACGCTTCTTTGGAAGGCTGCTCCGCCCATAACTGCGAAGACGCTGCCGGATATACCAAAAAGAAAAATATTACAAATATGTAAACGTGTAATTTAGTCACAGGATTCTTCACCCCTATGATCGGTAATTCATTTTAACGACCCGCCATAAAGTATTTTGACTTTGCTGTCGGGACCATGGCAGTCTACGCAAACAAGCCGCTGCAAGAGAGGTTTGAACGTATAGGGATTCTCAGGATGAACGGCGGCCAGGTAAGTCGAACCCGATGCAATATCTTTCCTCACGATATATTTTTTCCAGACCTCGTCCGGTTTCATCGCCGTATCAGGATGATGTATATCACCGTCCAGCATGCCTTTGCCAACTTCCGTGCGCGTCATGGCCTCATGGCACGTTACACACATCTTCTGCCTCCCGTTATATTCAGTCCTTTTAGATTCAAGATGAAGGCGGTGAGGCTGGAGAATGTTTTTTCCCCTGGTGTTCCACTCAAGGATGGCATCATGACATTCCAGGCATTCTTCATTGCTGATATAGGTCGCCGGTTTTGCATCCTCTGCCCGCGCAGCCCCGTTTATGCCTGCTGTTGTAATCGCGCTTATTAAGGCGCAAAGCACAATAAATATTGAATTGGTATTTCGCATGTTCAATCCTCCTCAATTCATGAATATGGTTTTATCCCCCGGAGAACATACCGGCAACATACTCTTCCTCGTCCTTTAAGAAATCCATTATCAAATATGCAACCGCCCTGTAATATCCGCAAGATGTTTTTTCAATAATCTTCTCACAGCACTGATTGGCCCATTTCAAAAGATGTTCTTCAAGAAATCCCGCCTGAAGTCCAATGCATCTCTGCTTGGCCGAGGAATCTTTTTTCATTCTCAATTCGGCCTCCATCCGGCACAGGAAGGCCATAAACTCGAGTTCAATGCCGAGATGATCAGGCATCTCGATACATCCGTTCAGGATTTCGGCCCCGGCCTTCTCATAAAATTGCCTCACGCTTACCGTTACCTTTCCTCCAAGCCGCATCTCTTTATCGAGGAACACTCCTTCATGGGGTATCACGCCTGAAGGAAGGATGAACAAGGCCGTATGCTCGGCCTCAAGCTCATTTTGCAGGTCCTGCATCCCGGCAGCCTCGTTGATGAAATCCAGCATCTCGGCATAGCCTTTGCTGTTTTTTTCGATCTTCAGTTCAGTGAGGATGCTCCCGTCTCTAATCATTTCAACAAGACTATCGGAAGGCGGCTTAAGACAAAGGCCTGCAAAGAACCTGTATGTCTCCGCCCTCTCTCCAGCTGTAATAGTTATCTCCGCGTTATTCATGATTGAATCCCTTTCATCAAATTTTTTATTGCCGCCATCCGTTTGTTACCCGTATTAATGCATATAGGGCATATGTCCGCTTCTCCTCCGATAAAATCTATTCTGCATACAGGGCAGGTTTTCTTTTTTTTCTCGATAAGCTTTGTCTCTCCGGTCTCCAGAAGCAGATTCAATTTGACCGTTTCCTTTATGCTTACTGCATTGCGCAAGCAGACCTTTGAGCATGCCTGACAATTGGTGCAGAGGGCAGGACTGAAACTGAGAGAGAAACAGCCGTCACTGTCTCCGCGCGTAATCGCGCCGACGGGACAGATCGCCGCGCATGCGCCACAGCCGTCGCACTTTTCAGAAATCTCAATGTCCGCCAGCATTGCATCGGCAGACGGAATGAAGACCTCTTTTTTAGGAAAAAATGTCTTTAGAACAGTAAGAAGCACTTTCCTCTTGTTGTTCCTTGCAGGAGATACGAGCTGATCATGCGTTTCCTCGTCGGGCAGCGATGCAGCGGCGACCCCCATCATCTTTGCCTTGACGCTGCCGAAAAACGCCCTTCTTGAGACAGGCTTTTCTTCCTGCGCCGGTGTTGCGTTGAATGACGCGGGTTTCACAGAGACTACATTCTTATCCAGACCGAACATGTCGAGAAGATATCCTGTCTCTTTAATAACTTCGTCAATTTGTGATGATGCCTTTCCCGAAGGACATTCGCCGCAATCCGGCTTTAACAGCTCTATTCTTAAAACGCCGTCTCTTAAAGGCCCAAGAAGCAATGCCTCCGTAACACGGCCCAGGCACGGGAGCGTGAGATCAGCCTTTACATCTCCATGGACGCATGAGAAGCTGAATACAGCGCCGCGTTTATCGGCAAGCTTATCTCTTATCTCCTGCAAAAGCTCGCCCTCTCCGCCTTCCTTCATCCTGAATGCGCCGTTCGGACATGCGGAGACGCATGCGCCGCATTCATTGCAGTCACCCGATATTTCAATGCCCGTGTCCGGGATACTGATGGCTTTCAAAGGACACGTGTCGATACAGAGTGAACACCCAGACCTCGTCGTCCTCAGCTTTGTGCAGAGGAGATTTTCAACGGATATGTTTTTTTCATTTATGATTTTGTCTACGACCTTTTCAGCTACGGACATATTCCCACATCCTTTTTTAATGTGTCATTCCGGGCTTGACCCGGAATCCTGTAGGGGCAATTCATGAATTGCCCCTACAACAGATTGCCGGAATGACACCTTCTTATTTCGTGTAAATCACCGAGGGCTTTGTTCCTCCTGCCCCAATCGAGACCCTCTTCGCGGCCTTTTGTCTCGCTACAAAATCAGTTATAGCATTCATCTCGCCGAAGAACCTGGTCTTCGCCACACAGGTCTCAACGCATGCCGGGATCAGGCCCTTTTCGACCCTGTGTACACAGAGGGTGCACTTTTCCATCACCTTTGCCTCGGCATTGAACTGCGGCGCTCCGTAAGGGCAGGCCCACGCGCAGTAGCGGCAGCCTATGCATTTGTCCTTGTTGATGAGGACTATGCCGTCTTCCTTTCGCTTGGTGATCGCTCCTACTGGACAGGCAGCCATACACGCGGGTTCGCCGCAGTGCATACAGGGCATCGGTATGAAGTAAACGCCTATGCCCGGTTTTTTCATCGGGTCTTTAAACTCGCCCTCTTCAACCTCGATGACCCGGTTGAAATCTACGCCCACCGGGGTATTGTTCTCGGCCTTGCAGCCTACTGAGCAGGAATGACAGCCTATACAGTATTCAAGGTCGACCCAGAGGGTATATTGCTTGGGTCCGGGCATTTTGAAGCTCTGATCTATAATCTCTTGCGGCAATATCGGATTCAGTTCTGACATTTCTATCTCCTTTCCTATATTCTCTCAACCCTGAGAGGCGAGCCGTAACTCTGTGTGCCCCCTCCCACAGGGTCGATCAACACTATGTCTTTTAAAACAGGATCAGCCATATAAAGGACATTGAGATGGAAGCCTGCGCCTACCCTTTCATCATGGCCCTGCTGTTTGCCGTTCATATACCATTTCCTGGCCCCGGCCCCGAACCTGCCGTAGGAATTACAGACAGAGAACAACCCCGGCCTTATCCTGCTGGTGACCTTGATCTGAAACTTGAACCACCCTTCTCCGATGTAATTCGGATAACAGTCTTTGCTGATCTTTGCAAAATTGGGATAGTCCGTATCGATCTGGTGGCTGGACGGCGATTTTACCTTGACCCAGTCTCCGCTGTTTACCCCGAGTTTTTCCGCGTCGGCAGGATTGATCTCCGCGTAATTCTGCGGTTTGATCGAGGCGAGCCAGAGATTGTTCATGGTCCTTGACTGAGTATGGAATGTGTCTTTGTACGTATGAAGCTGGAACGGGTATTCCATCAGGAGGCCCGGATCAAGGGGCTGCTCCTTGCAGTCTACGATTGTCCGGTACATCGGGAGACCGTCAAAGAAAGTGCCGGTCATGCTGTTTTTGCCAGCGGCAATCTTTTCCTGATAGGTGAACAATACCCTTGTCTGTCTGCCGCCCGGGAATGAGGTATAGTCGCCTGATGAATATTTGTCAGTGTATTGGTATTTCGGGCCGGGGTTCTGGAACTTGCCCCCAAGCCTGGCAAGACTGCCGTTAGGGTCCAATCCCTCAGTAAAATCTTTATGCTTATAATACTCGTTCCAGTAGTCCCAGGAGTTGTTAATTTCCAGGCCTTCTGCTGTTGCATTCTTGCCGAAGCCCGGGAGTCCGCATTCCTTCGCAAGCGTTATAAGGATATCATCTCCCATCTTTGTGTCAGGCCTGATCGGCTTGTATTCATGAGTAACAGGATCAAAGCTCCCGACCACCGGCTGCCTCAAACCCCATACCTGCGTCTTAATAGGCGGATATGTCTTGAAGCCGCCGAGGCGCTCAAGGTATTCGGTATCGGGAAGGACGTAGTCGCAGAGCGCGCTCGTCTCACCCATATATGCATCGATAGAGAATGTGAGCGGCATAGCATTCAGGTCCATCAGCGCCTCAATGACGTTCTGGTTGTGCGGCATGGTGTAGGCCGGGTCATTGTAGTAATTGAGGTAAGCTTTTGTCTTGTACGGATACGACTTTCTGACATTCGCGAAAAATGCGGAGGTCACACCCCTGAATGCGGCGGCGGGAAGGTACCACGGCCTGGTGGACGTCTGCTTCTTGCCCTGATAAGGCGCCTTGCAGTCCACACGGATACCTGCCGGCTTTCTTCCCTTGACCGTTACATCCCCTTTGTATGCAGAGTGCCCTGAGATGTAACCGCCTTTTCTGTCAATGTTGTCCACGAGGATGTTTAAGATGCAGAGTGCCTGTCCGTTATACCAGCCGTTGGTCTGCTGCACCGGGCCGCGGAACATCTCGATGACCGGATGCTTTGCGGACGTGAACTCATCTGCAATGTGCGCGATGCTCCCTGCGGGAATGTCGCATACTGCGTCGCAATCGGCAAGGCTCTTTTCCTGTGACCTTTCCTTCAGCATCCTGAAGACAGTTTTATATTCAACACCGTTTATCGTTGCACTTGCATCGAGGTCGGCAAGTCCTTCGGCCTCCTGGAACATCTTCGGTTTGCCGCCGACAAGCACGACAAAGTCGCTCTGTCCGAGACCCGCGTCTTTCCCTGTGAGATATTTCTTCGGCGCCTTTGTGCCGACAAGGTACGTCATATCGGTCCACGTGCGGTAACCTTTATTTTTGGCGACCTGCTCGCTGGGGATTGAGAGATATTCTTTCTTGTAGCGGTCATTGTCGATTATCCACCTGATCATGCCGAGGAGGAAATAGGCGTCGGTTGCAGGCTTTAACGGGACCCATTCGCCGATGTTGCCGTGGACCGCTTTTGCCGCCGCGTTTGTAAAGCGGGGGTCGACGACCACGTGCTTGAAGCTCTTTGCATACGGCCCGACTCTCTTTCCGTATTTCTGGAGATACCTTGCTCTCAACTGCATGGGGTAATCCGCCTGTGTAACGTTTGAGCCCAGGCTTATCAGATAATCACAATGCTCGTAATCCGCGTAATTTCCGATTTCATAAGGGGGTAAATTCAAAGTTGCCTCTACAACACTGTAGAAGGTGCCTGCGCAGCGGCTTCAATGGTTGAGCATATGCGGCACGCCCGCCGAATCAGAGACGAATCTCGGCGTAAGCGGCGACTGCTCGTTCCTCCCGTGCGCCCATACAAACTGGTTCCTTTTAGGTCCCCATCCTCCGGGAGGCGCCTCATCCATATAAGCAGAGTCCTCCGGCCCTATGGGGTTTTCATTGTTGAGGATTGACTTAAGGCCTTCGATATTGCGGTTTTCCTCTCCCTTGACGTCTTTGAAGAGTTTCCCGCCTCCGCAGATTTCCGTGATCGCCTGCTTCCATGATATTACTTTCCATTTGCCCGAGCCCCTCGCCCCGGCCCTCTTAAGAGGATGCTGCAGCCTAAAGGGACTGTAAAGCGAATAAATTCCGGCATTCCCTTTTGGACACAACGTGCCCCTGTCTTTGCCTGTGTGACCTCCATCAAGGTCCGATTCCACGACTATGTCGCCCTTTGCTTCATAGTCATAGTTGTTCGGGTGGTAAGGGTTACCATCAAGCTTGACCAACTCGCCCTTCGCTACCTTTGCCTGGAGCCCGCATCCGCCGTGGCACATAAGGCACACGCTCCTGATTAATTTTACTTCCTCGTCCACCGGGTCCGGCTGGGAGCCTTTCTTGCCGATCTCTTTCTTCCACTCCGCCGCATCTGCATCTTTGAAATTAGATACAGTCACACCTGCTGCTATGGCAGCGGTCGAGAGCTTCAGAAAAGTCCTTCTCTTCATTTTAGCCTCCATTGGAACACCTCCTTGTTATGATTACTAAAAAATTATTAATACCTGCTGAATACATTTATATGCCTGATTCCACGCCCACCTATATTTGACTATTGAAATTAACGATATCACATTCCAGATTTTTGTCAACTACTAAGTGTGTAAAAAACAATATTCTTTTTTAGTAGAGCAAGATCAATACCAAAAATGGAGTTCTTTTAAAATCACATGATTTCTGAAGGTTCGGAGTTTTCAGAAAAATAATACGTTGCAATTGTGAAACTTGATTATCAGGCGTGTTGCAGGGATTTAACTTGTTGAGATGGGAAATGAGTAAAAAGAATATTAGAGATTATTCTTCCAAATCAGACGGGGACACCGGGAAGCCGTGTTCTTTGAGTTTTCTCCAGAGGGTCTCCCTGCTTATGCCGAGCTTCTTTGCGGCCTCTTTCTTTTTTCCGTGTGTCTCTTCAAGGACGCGCCTAGGTATTATGCTACTCCCTTTTTTCATTACATTGCAGAAGAACAGCAGACATTCATTCCCCGTGTAATTCTGATTTTCCCGACCAGGGCCTTGCGGTCAAAAATACAAAAAACATTGCCGGATCGGTATTTTTCTGCTAAAATTCAAAAAAGCCTAAAAAGCAATTCTTATCATTAAGCAATTATATTTGACTCATCATACATCAGAATTAACAATGAGAGTGTAAAAGAGCTATCCGTGTCCAAAACATTACGTACATCACTCGCGTTCCGCCGTCCGGCAGCATTTTAACTGCCAGTTCATTAAAGATTTGAGGATCATCTTAAATGTACGAAGAAAAAAAGACTAATCGTTATCATGATTTCATCATTCCTTTATTCATCTCTGTTCTCTTCTTAACACTCATCTTCCCCGTATCAGGCTTTTCACAAAATCGTGACTTTCAAACTTTCCACAGGACATGGAAGGAGGATAAAAAAAAGCAGCAGGAGAAGTCCGTCAAGATTCTCGATGCGGTCCGGAGCAGCGTAAAATTCCGGCAGAAACAGCTTGAAGACGAAGCGAAGAAAGAGGACAATTTCTTCTACTCTCAGAAAGTCACCAACCCTGATATCGCCGGGAATGTCGAGGCGCGGAGAATTGCCCTTCTTAAGATAGTCGATACATGGGCCACTGCGGGCAAAGAGGCCATTCTGTCCCTTGAGACGAAAGATATAAACAAAGTCCTTGGTGAAGCCGCGGCCATCGGCTATTACAACGGTCTTGATGTTATTAAACTTACTAGGCTGTATGAGCTTGGCAAAGATGTTATCCGGGGCAGTTATTTTGAACTGCCCGACAGCACCCATCCTGATGATGACTACAGCTACGAACGAATAAAAAAGGATGCCGTTGAAGGGGCCATAGATGCCTCGATTCCCGGGGTATTGGGCACATATTTTAGCGGCATGTTCACTGCAGCGGAGAAACGGGAAATTGAGATCTCGGAATTTATGGCAAAAAAGCAGGAGTATCGTGTCGTACTATTCAAAAAAATCACACTCGCCTATATACGTGCGCTTCTCGCAAGCGGTGATGCGCTTCCGCCATGTGATGTAAAGAGCAAAAAGGTAAAGCTCCGGAAGGTCGATGGCAGAGACTTCCCTGTTGTCGGCTGTCCTGATCCGGTCATAGAGCAGCTTCGCAGGTATGTAAATGCTATCAGGGACCTGCAGTCGGCTGAGACAGATACATTTATGTTTCATGCGAAGATGGTAATAGCAGAGCAGCAATTGGCTGTCGATGCGGTAAACATGATTCCCGTAGTGGGTGACGCGATTGACTGGTACAGTCTGGCCTATGGCCTATGGGCCCATGAAGACTTTTCAGGCCACTGTCTCTCATATCTGGATTATGGCTTTCAGTTCATGGGAGCGGTGCTGCCGGTCGTAACGCCCAAAATGCTTAGCAGCTGGGTAAGCCGTAATCCCGAAGGGGCGGTTGCAAGGTTTCTTGCCAACACGAGCGAGATTGTCGAGGCCATGAATTTTGTCAATGCACGCCGTGTTGCTCTGGGTGTGGGAGCCGGTGCTGCAGAGCTGAGCGGCATGGCCATCGGGAAAGCCTCACACTATAATGATCTGCTGGCGAATTTTGCGGAGCGCTGGGGAGTAACACGTGATGATATGCAGCGCTTTTCCAAACAAATTCTCGACTGGCTTGATAATGTTGAGGAACTCGAATCAGATGCAGCAATAAAAGCTGCGAAAACGGCTGCAGCAAAAGCGACAAAAGAAGCTGAAACTGTTTTCATGACAGACACCTTTCAGTCAGCTGTATCGGACATACAGAAATTAAAAAAAATAAAGGAAGAGGCCCCGGAGTTCTTCGAGCGGGCGCTGAAAGAGTCTGATGAGACGATGAAGCTCAATCTGTTGTACTATCAGCCATCCGACCCGGTCAACCAGGCAGGCCTGGTCCCCGAACACGGAGCGGCAATCATGGACTATATCAAGAAGGTCCGTGATGGTCTTGCAGACGGGATGGAGCCGGAAGATATTGCCCTGATATACCGGGCTGTCAACCCGAAATCAGCAGAGTTGATCGGGAAGTTCGGGTTTCATACCAAGGGGATGGACATAAAAGGCAAGAGCGCTGACTGGGGAGCTCATGACGGATTTATTCCGGTTGATCAGAACTTCAGTAAATTAGCCAATCCCAATAAGAGAATCGAAGGGAAGCTTCCTCAGGAAGATGTTGACAAGATTAAAGCCTTCCATGAAAAAGTTAAGAAATTTCTTAAGGAGAAGGGTGATGACTCCCGTCTGTTTCAGGTTGCCCTTGAAATAGAGGGACGGCCTGTAAAAATCGTGAAAGATGTTAACAGCGGCCGGGAGATCACAGCATTTTTCGATCCCCAAACAAGACACTACCTTGATGAAAACGAGATGCCCCTTCCCAGAGGCTCCCTGGACACAACCGATGAAAGACCGTTAATGGTCCTTGCCTATCCTGATAAAAACGGGAAGCCGAGGGCATTAACCGCCGACTATGATCTGCTGGCCTTTGGATTTTCCAAAGACCTGGAAGCTCCATCATACAATCCCAATACCGGCTTTATCGCACCGAAAGAGAAAACAGTTGTCGCAGGAACCAATAAAGCTATTCAGGATATGACTAGTTATGACGGCAATGTCAGCCACCACGGCGGTGAATACTATAATCCGTACACACCGGGAGCGCTGGAAGAGGACCAGCTTGTGCTTGCCATTGATTTAAAACACGAGTTTCTTGCGATCAAACGATGTGACCAGGCCTGCATGACTCAGTGGTGCAAAACAACGGGCTTTTGCCGGAAGTTCGGATTTCCGAAAGTGCCTGTATGTGATATGACCCCGGTCCCGCCCTGCATCGCCGTAGATGTCAACCGCCTGCTGAAAGACTACATGCACAATATGAGGATGAAGGGCGTTGGACTTTTCCCGAACTGGAATTGGGGATGGGGTGACTACAATCTTCTCGGCGGATGGACCATGGTCTCATTTATGGAAGAAAAGGTGCCGCCCACATATTTTCAACAGGCTTCAAAATATGCACAGGAGACGCTTGAGCAATCAGCCGGTGCTATTCAAAAGCGCGCATTCAGCGCCTTTCTGGGAGCTGCCCAGCCTGCACTGGAATGCCCCGACGGCAAGCGGGCCAGTGATTATATAGAGGGGGCAGAGTAATGGTACGGCGCTCAATTGCATTATTGTTTTTAACAGTTCTTCTTGTCATGTCCTTTACCGTTATTCCCTGCCATGCCGAAAATCTTGAACTCCTGCAGACAGAATATCAGAAGCTGCAGATAGAACTGCTCAGCCTCGAAAAACAGCTTGACCAGTATACAAAAATTGAAACACCTCTTGCGGAGCGCGAGAAATACGTTGGAAGAGTTTTGGAAGTCCTGGAGAAACTGGCGAAGCTGGAAGCCGGGATGGAGGCGGCCGGAGCTGAGAATATAAAAAGAGGACCTTCTCTTCTGGTTCTGACCGGTATTCGTAAATACATCAATACTCAAAAATCAGTTTTGGACGGGGAATTATACAGCAAGAACGGGTATGTCCATAACTTCTGCGGCTTTGACAAGTGCGACTCATATATGAATACCAGAGATATTGTGTTAGTTGAAGAGATCCCCTCGGCTATTCATATTGGTGAACCCTTTACCGTGAAGGCGTCTCGTCATTACATTATGAGGCTGCCGGAAGACGGTCATGTGGACCTGAGCAGCAATTACGGATATCGTGTCATGACGCGAATTAGTATAGACGGGAATGATTATGAGGTGTATGGGCTTAAGTCAATGAAAGCTGGTGACGAAACTCGTGTTAGCACGACTCCCGGAAAGCTCCTTTCAGGATACAGACAGAAAGCCTGGTCTGACCAGGAAAAGGTTTCGCTTACTCTCGATTTCATTTTTGACGGCTATGAAGAATTCAGTACTAAGCGCGATCTGGCAAAAGCTTTCAAATATAAATTGTCAAAACATGAAACTGACGGTGAAAAATATAAGGGGGCGTCTTTTGGGCTGAACATTGAATTCCCTGATAAGTCTTCATCGTATTACAAGGCCAGACAAAATGCTGGAAGGCCGGACTTTTACATTGCGGTTGGTGATCTGACTTTTATATACAGCTTTTCAGATGATGCAGACAGCGCGATAACTGTTGAAAAATTTCATGTGCCTACTGGACTCTCTGACATTCTCAAGGCAGCACAGACTCCTTCAGGCGACATCCGCGAGGGTGATAAAGAAACAGAAAAGAGCGATGCGATGGATAATGCTGATACGAATGACTTAACCTCTCCACAAAACATTGATCCCAAAGACTCAAAGGTTGGCGGCTTAATCAAAGATTGGATTAAAAACGCCAAACCGCTGG
>JAGVNU010000007.1 GCA_020053105.1 Thermodesulfovibrionia bacterium | reverse complement strand
CTTATCACCTGGGCGTTCCTTGGACTCCATCTTCATCTTAGGCGGTTTTTCAAATGGCGCGGTGAGAGGTCGGCATACTTTTATCTGGCCTGTTTTGCGCTTTCGGTATTTGCTCTTTTCTTCGCGGTACATGCGAGCATCTCTATCCATTCGGAGTACTTTAAATGACAAATGGGATACCCAGGGGAGTTTTCAATACAGCATATGGGGTGTTGTGAAAAAGGCGCTGACTATATTTATCGGATCCAGTCATTATAATAGAGTGGATGAAACAGATTAAGCAGTTCCTGCTTGCAAGAAAGACGGTCCTAACGCTGATACTGCTCATCCTTGCGGCCGTGGTTGCAGGTTATATCTTCCCTCAGAAATTTACAGCTACAGAGGAGCAGTTTCAGAAGTGGCATGAGGCTTATCCCTTCTGGTCACAATGGAGCGGCAGGCTTGGCCTGGACCATGTATTTACAACCCCCTGGTTCGCGGCGCTGCTCCTGATATTTCTTGTCACGCTTACACTCTCAACGGTTGATCAGTCCAGGTTTTCTTACAGAAGGACCTTTGGCCGGGGCACTGCGCCGGATTCTGAAGGCACCAGGATAGCTGCTTCTAGGGAAGACATTATCAGTATAATCAGGGACGCGGGATATGGTCTTGCTTATCATGACGAGTCAAGTCTGAAATTTATCAGGCACCGTTGGGGATACTGGGGCAACGCGCTCCTTCACGCGGGAATGGCTGTCGTTATCTTCTCATCTCTGTTGATTGTATTGACCGAGAAGAGGGGACTCATTCATATTGTTGAGGGAGACACCTTTTTACCGGGCGGTCCGTGGCTTCTGGAAGAGACGGGTATTTTAGGGGGCCGTTTTATTTTGCCTGATGCGGTAAGACTTGAGAAGTCCAATATTGAATTCTGGGAAACAGACGAGGTCAAGTACCAGACAACCGTCTTCAGCTTTATGGGTAGTGATGGAAAAGAGACACGGCATACAGTGGGGATCAATCTGAATGTAAATAACAGGGGACTCCGCATCTATCAGGGACGCAGCTTTGGCGAGGCTTTCTATGTGTCGCTTACAGATAGCGCAGGGAAAGAATTTAACCGTGTATTTAATCTGGACCATCCTGTGAAAAGGGACAAGGCGAGTTACGGCAACTTCATGCTGGAAGGGATTCCATATATGCTGAAAACCAAATATTATGCTGATGCGGAAAAGAGGACCATTGACAGCAAAGACCCCCTGCTGGTCATGAGGCTTGTTCAGATAGACCAGTCACTTGGCGGGGTGACGGGCAGCGGTGAAGGGGGGCGGTTTAAAATGGACATTGTAGAGAAGGAAAAAGTCCTTGGAGAAGTCTCCCTGAAGACCGGGGAAAAGAAGCCCTTCGGCCCGTACGCCGCTGAACTGGTCCATGTTGCGAAATGGACCAGTCTTATATTCACAAGGAGCATTGGTATGGCTGGCGTCTTTGCCGGGTTTTTCATTATAATTATTGGTGGAACGCTTACATACTTTATGCCGCCCAGAGAGATACACGCAGTCAGGGAAGGTGACGGATTCAATCTCACATTTAAGTCCATGAAGTTCAGGAATCTCTACGAAGATGAGTTCAAGAAAATTATCGGAACATTTAATGAAAGGAAAAATAGATGACCAGTCCTTTAATTATTGATACCAGCGCCCACTGGGCCGCTGTCATTATCTATGTAATCGCGACTGTACTAAATGCCTATGGCCTGATATTTGAGAATGAGAAGGCGTATAAGAAAAGCTATTACATTGCGCTTGCGGGCCTGCTGGTGCATGGACTGGCGATCCTTTACCGGTGGAATGTGTCGGGACACGGCCCTTATATGGCCAGGTATGAGGTCATGTCATCCAATGCGTGGATGGCCCTTTCCCTCTTTATTGTTTTCTCGAAATTCATCCCGAAGATAAGACCTGCGAGCATCATAGTATTTCCGTCAGTGTTCCTGATGATAGCGATAGGTATTTTCTTTAATCCCGAAGTGACAAAACTGCCTCCGTCGTTAAGGAGCATATGGCTCGTTCTGCATGTGAGTTTTTATAAGATCGCACTGGGTTCATTACTCATAGCGCTCGCCTTTTCGATCTTTTATATCCTTAAGAACAGAACGCAGATCAAATGGGTACGGAAACTTCCGGAGCTTGATATTATTGATAACTACGCTTACCGCTTCGCGGGCTTCGGCTTTACCTTTTGGGCGATTGCCATGCTTGCGGGTTCGATCTGGGCCTATGAATCATGGGGCAGGTACTGGGGCTGGGACGCGATAGAGACATGGTCTTTGATAACGTGGATTTCCTTCGGCATCTATCTTCATATGAGAAGGTTCTTTGGATTAAAGGGAGAAAAGGCATCTTACCTGTTTATGGTCTGTTTTATACTGTCGATTATCGCGCTGTTTTTTACCTCTCTTATTGAATCGTCAGTACACTCGGAGTATTTCAGGTCATGAAAAGGGCGTTGACAATAATTATCGGATTCATACATGACTTTGCAGCAGGTATATGGGCGGCGACGGTCCTTGCCGTATACTGGCTTCACAGGGTTCCTGATATCAGGCTGGAAGCCGCACTGAGCGGACTCATGAAGGAATTTTTTTATATCGGGATTGTCTGTATAGTGATTGTATTCCTTGCAGGAGCGGGAAGGACTTTCACGTATGCCTATGTGGGGGACGTGTACGGAGCGGATGCGGAAAAGACAAGAAGAAAAATGCTTATTATAAAGCACGTCATACTCCTTGTAATTTTCGGCAGCGGAACATACTGGCAGTATACGATGGCCTTTAATTAAATCAAAGAAAGAGGAGTCATTACATGATCAGAATAATTATGCTTGTACTTATCTCTGTCCTGCTTGCTGCTTCATGTCAGCAGGACAAAAAAACAGCCGTCACATCCGTTGAGAAGCCCGTGGGAACAGCCGCATCTGAAGAAGCATCACGGATCAAAGACACTGTGGTCCTTTATGATGCGCTGCTTGCAAAAGGATACATTACGCTAAACATGAGCCCTCTGCTTGAGGTTGCAACAGAGCAACGGGCCAATAAGGCTTATTACCACATGGCTGCCCTGGGAGAGGGAAAAGTGAAGATGGACATGAAACTGAATGAACTGAAATTCTCGGATGTAAAAACACTTTCGCCCGAAACTGCTGAAGCCGCCACAGAGGAGAAGTGGGATTATAGATACATAAATACGGATTCCGGTAAACAGGTATATGATAACTCTGTAGAGTATAAGCTGACATACCGTCTGATAAAGCAGTCAGGCAAATGGCTGATTGATGACATAGAAGTAACTTATACAAAGCAAAAGAACCCCGAAGAGTACACACCGCTCACTGGTAAACGTGACCTGTCAGGATCGGCAACTGATAATGCAAAAGAGAGTAAATCAGGGAAGTAACGATTCGGTCTTTTCATGGCCTTCAAAAGCATTACTTAATCATCTGAATAAATTCGCATTGGATGATTCTCTCTCTATTCCATGAAAACGCATTTGTTTTGTCATTATGACATGACTGATTGTCCGCAGGTTGTGCTCAACTATATGATTTATTGACATTCCTGCCTGGTATAATTATTGCGATAATAAGTTTAAGAATTACAGTGTCCGGTGATTTTGATAAGTAAGGAAATTACCAATATGTTT
>JAGVNU010000002.1 GCA_020053105.1 Thermodesulfovibrionia bacterium | reverse complement strand
TTTCGGGATGCGTTCCTGTAACGCCTGTGGATGGCAGCAAGGTATTCCCGCCTGGATCGTGAACTCATAATGCTCTCCTTTTAGCTGCATGTTTTTTGGTAACATGCATTATGAGTCAACGATACCTTTTCAGGTTCCCTTACGGTAACATTTTATTTGAGTCAATTCGCCCCCCCATGAAAAAGGGATTATAATCTTTTTATATGATAGTATATGGACTTGTTAAAATGATCAGGTACAAGGCGGCCGGATGATATTCAGGATAATTAAAAAACTGGAATTAAAAGAGCTTTTTGATGTCATGGCGGAGAACAGGATAATCGGTCCTGTCCAGAAGGGGACAAGCCATGAGGGAAAGCCTTTATACGCATTTGAACCTGTTCTGGACTTCAACGACCTGAAGCTTGATTACACTACTACGACCCGTCCTGCGAAACGCTACTTTCTCCCTTCCCATGAAACTCTCTGTACCTTCAGTATCCATGAAAACGGATGGGACAAGTCTGTTGATTTTAATATCCGCGAGCCCCATGTTTTTTTCGGCATGCATGCATGTGATATAAATGCCCTTGACAAACTGGACAAGGTGCTCCTGGAAAGCAATTTCCCGACGCCGTATTACGCGGCCAAACGCAAGAACATGTTCATCATCGGCGTTGAATGCAATCCCCAGCCGTTCTGCTTCTGCCGGTCCATGGGCACGGACTCAGCCTCTCACGGTTTTGACATGTTTCTTACTGACCTTGGAGACAGGTATTTTGTCGAGGTGCAGTCTGCGGCTGCCTTTAATTTTCTCAAGAACATTAAAACCAGGGAGCCGGAAGAAAAGGACCACACCCGGTACATGAAAGTAATTGCAGAAAAGAACAGGAAGTTTACCACTGCCGTAGATACAACGGACCTCGCGAAGATACTCGACATGGAGTTCCAGTCAGATGTATGGAAATACTGGGGAGACAAATGCCTTTCGTGCGGCACCTGCGCGAGCGTGTGCCCCACATGCTACTGCTATGGCGTCGAAGAAGCAGTTGATATTGACCTGAAGGGGGCCAAAAAGAAAAAGCATCTTTATTCCTGCAACCTGATTGACTTTGCCGAGGTGGCGGGCGGCCACAACTTCAGGCCGGAAAGCCACTCCCGTTTAAAATACCGCTACTACCACAAACACAGGGGCTTCATGGAAGAATTCGAGGAGTCCCTATGTGTAGGGTGCGGCCGGTGCAGCGAGGCCTGCCTTGCAAAGATAACAGTGCCTGAAGTTATAGCCAGTGTCAGAAGCGGAGTCAAACCAAAAGGGAGACCAGGCCGCCATGGAAAATAAACTGCCGTTTGTTGATGTTCTAAAGGGTGTCCCCGGTTATCAGAGGAAGTCTGACCTGAGGAGTTTTGAATACAGCTACAAGGCCGAAATTACGAATGTATATCCTCTGACTGCAAGTGAAAAGCTCTATCAGATACAGATAACCGATCCTGAGATGCGCAAACGCTTTACGTTCAGGCCCGGCCAGTTTGTTATGCTTGAGGTCCCGGGAGTCGGGGAGGCGCCTTTTTCCATCTCATCGTCTCCTATTCGTCACGGCGATATCGAACTCTGCATACGCAATGTAGGGAACCTGACTAACTTTCTTTCACGGGTGGAACGGGGCGTCCAGGTCGGGATAACAGGGCCGTTCGGCACGAGTTTCCCTTTAGAGGAAATGATGGGGCAGAACATATTCCTGATCGCAGGCGGACTCGGCATTGCCCCGCTCAGGTCACCCGTGCTGTCTGTGCTTGAAAACCGCAGCAGATATGCAAAGGTGGACATTATCTACGGCGCCAGACAGCCCTCTGAACTCCTCTTTACCTACCAGTATGATATGTGGCGCAAATTCGATATCAGCCTTGACATCATTGTTGAAAACCCTGATAAACAGTGGAGCGGGCCGGTAGGCCGCACTACGGATATTCTAAGTGAGAAGTTAGCGGCCCCTGCCGGTTCATTGAGCAGAAACACATATGCTATTGTCTGCGGTCCGCCTGTAATGTTTAAGTTCGTATGCAATATGCTTACAGAGGCAGGCATACCCATGCAGAAGATGTTTGTATCATTGGAACGCCGTATGCACTGCGGCCGCGGCAAGTGCTGCCGCTGTAATGTAGGCTCCACATACACCTGCCTGAAGGGGCCGGTATTTGACTACTGGTCGGTCATGAATTTGAAGGAGGCCATTTAATATGCCGGTTGAGAGTTATCTCGGGGTCCCCCTGCACAGGCCGAAGGTGGCGTTTTTTGAATTTACCGCCTGTGAAGGGTGCCAGCTGCAGATACTGAATAATGAGGCGACCCTTCTGGATTTCCTTTCACTCGTTGACGTGGTGACGTTCCGGGAGGCCATGTCTGAGCGCTCTGATGATTTTGAAATAGCCTTTGTAGAAGGGAGCATTACCCGCGCAGATGAGGTAAAGAGATTAAAAGACATCCGCAAAAAGGCAAAGGTCCTTGTGGCCATGGGGAGCTGCGCCTGCTTTGGCGGTGTGAACCAGTTAAAAAATCGCTTCAATGATCCCAAGTGGGTCAAAGAGCAGGTATACGGGAAGTTCCCTGTTGAGTCAGAAGAGGCAAGGCCGCTTGAAGACATTGTAACCGTGGACTTAAAAATATACGGGTGTCCTATAAAAAAAGAAGAAGTCGAAAAGATCGTAACTAACCTTGTGCTCGGCAAGTCGGTCAACCATCCGAAATATCCGGTCTGCATGGAGTGTATGGCAAACGAAAATATCTGTCTCTATAAACTGGGCGAGCCATGTCTCGGACCGGTGACTCGCGCCGGATGCGATGCATGGTGTCCGGGGAGCCGCTTCGGATGCTGGGGCTGCCGCGGGCCGGCTGATGCCGCTAATGTGGACCAGATCATCAGTATTATGGAGGAGCACAACTTTTCAGCAGACACGATCATTGACAGGCTTGAGTGTTTCGGGGGCTTCAAAGCATTTGCCGAGGAGCTGAAAAAGAAAACCGCAAAGTCAAAGACCAAAAAAAAGAGAGCAGGTAAATGAAAATCTCATGTAACGTAAATGTTCATCACATAAGCCGGGTAGAAGGACACGGCAACATACATATAAAAATAAAAGGCGGTCGTGTCATGGAAGCGAAGTGGGAAGTAGTAGAAACTCCCCGCTTCTTTGAAGCCATGCTTGTTGGCAAAAAATGGGACAACGCCCCCTGGATCTGCGGCAGGATCTGCGGCATATGCTCCATCGGCCATACCCTTGCGAGCATACGGGCTGTTGAGAACGCCTTCGGCATTGTGCCCTCGGAACAGACGCGGAAACTGAGATTGCTGCTCAAGCATATGGAGACCCTCCAGAGCCATATACTTCACCTGTATTTTCTTGCAGCGCCGGATTTCCTGAACACAGGCAGCGTATTTCCTCTTATCAAATCACATCCCGATGTTGTTGCCAGGGCGGCAAGGATTAAGCTTATTGCAAACGATGCCTGCGACATCATCGGAGGACGCAGGATGCACCCTACGACAACCGTCGTCGGCGGCTTTACCATGGCGCCGGACAAGTGCAGGCTTGAAGCCCTGAAAAGGCGGCTTGAAGACGCGCGCTCCGACCTTTACCGCACTGCCGAGCTTTTCAGGTCATTCCCTGTCCCTGACTTTGTGCGGGAGACAGAGTTTGTGTCACTAAGGGGCAACGGCGACTATCCGTTTATCGGCGGTGATCTTGTCTCTACTGACGGCGTGCGCATGAAAGAACATGATTATAAGAAGATGACAAACGAATATACCGTAGACCAGTCAACAGCCAAATGGGCGCGTCTTTCAAGGGAATCATTTGCCGTAGGCGCCCTTGCGAGGCTGAACAATAACTTTGCGTACCTCCATCCCGCGGCCAGAGAGCTTTCCGAGAGCTTCGGCCTGCGGCCCGTGAACCACAATCCCTTTATGAACAATATTGCACAGCTTGTGGAATGCGTACATGTCACACTGGACTCCATAAACATGATCAATGAATTCCTGGACACCGAGTGGGACGAACCAAGGCAGGCCGTAAAACATAAAAAGGGCATCGGGGTCGCAGCCGTAGAGGTCCCGAGGGGGATTCTGTACCATAGCTACGAATTTGACCGGGCCGGGAAAATTGTAAGGTCCGACTGCGTGATCCCTACCGGCCAGAACCACGCCAATATCCAGCATGACCTCAGGGAACTGGCAGAGCAGTCTGCATCCATGGGAAGGAAGGATGCAGAGATCGAACTCCTTGCTGAAATGCTTGTCCGTTCCTATGATCCGTGCATCTCCTGTTCCGTGCATTAGTCTCCTGCCCAAATCCCGATTTAGAAAACTGCAACACTATTTTCACAAGGGATCGAGACTAATTTTATAATCTATTGAGTCATTATCGTGGTCAAAGGTTGCTG
>JAGVNU010000011.1 GCA_020053105.1 Thermodesulfovibrionia bacterium | reverse complement strand
CAGCAACCTTTGACCACGATAATGACTCAATAGATTATAAAATTAGTCTCGATCCCTTGTGAAAATAGTGTTGCAGTTTTCTAAATCGGGATTTGGGTCATAGCGGCATATTTTAGCTTTTCTGTTTTCTATGTTATAATTATTACCGCTTATGGGGCTGTAGCTCAGTTGGGAGAGCGCTTGAATGGCATTCAAGAGGTCGACGGTTCGATTCCGTTCAGCTCCACCATTTCTTTCCGGGCACTTAAGTGTCACTAAGATGTATTAATTTCTTGTCATCAAAAAAATAAACAAAATAAATACATCTCTTCACATTTTCTTCAAAACTTTAATTTATTCTAAGCATGAAACCATTTTACACGCACCTCTCGTCGGCAGCCGGCTTATCGGCTGCCGGCGCCTCCTTTTAATCTTTCCGAAGACATGAAAAATCATACCAGCAAGTAGACTTAAAAGAATAATCATCAGTATAATAACCTGCCTTATGTGTGCATACGGATTACATTAACAACTGTTCGTAACTCAGGATAATTCTGTAACAAACGTAAGCTGCAGGGTTTGTATTATTTAGCAACTTAAATAGAATTATTGAGAAATAGCCATGTCACGCAACCGAAGATCAGATAACAGGTTCGAGGTCCATATTGTCGGGCAATTCAAACCATTATCAAAACCGGCTGTGTCATTTCTCGGCATAACAAGAGATTTTTCATGCGGGGGATTCAGCTTTGAATCGCAAACACCCGATCTCGGCCCCGGAGATATACTGTCGTTCAGATTCAAGCATCCCAAAAGTGATATAGTTGTCTCAACGCAGGGGGAAATAGTATGGAAACGCAATGCCGAAAGGTTCACCTGTCTGATGGGAATTAAGTTCAGGGACATCTCTGCTTCCGTTAAAAGCAGTATTTTGAAAATAATGTCAGCAGCAGGTGATGTGCCTGTCAGTTTATTTCTTCCCGGTGATGATACTGAAAGTAAAAAAATAAAGGCAGCAGAGCCAGATCAAATAAGTGCTGCTGCTTCAGCACATACTGAAATGACCCGCGGGAATAAAAAAAGAATAGCCACAATAATTGCAGTTACGGGTGCCATTGTATTATGTTTTTTACTGACTGCACAGTTTGATAACCTTATTAAGGTCATTACAGGTCCTGAACCTGATTCTGCCAAGACAACATCCCTTCGGAAGAATGAGTACAATCAGTCTCTGTCTCATGCTGATAAGGACCGGCGGGAGAGTTTGATTAAAGAGGTAAGTTACCAATCAGGCAGTGATGTATTAACAACAGATAAAGCCGGACAATCAGGACCATCGTCCGCTGACATAGACAGCCCGACTGAATTTTATGTCCAGGTTGGGACCTGGAAAAATCCTGACTATGCACTGGAGACCCGAGACCGATTAATTGAATATTATCCTGCTGCATATATAATTGTCGAAAAGGACTTTCATGTAATCAGAATCCCGGGCATCATGACAAAAACAGAGGGGGACAAAATAATAAAAGAAATAGAAAATACATATAACTTAAGACCTTTATTGTCTCTAAAAAGAAAATAAACACTGAAAATAACTCAACCTCATTTGTCCGCATCAACTCCTTTTCTTCATCCGGCAAGTCCAGAGGTAAAACTATTTATATGTTATAATTCCCCATAACATTGTCAGGAGCGGCTGTGAAACTTAATGAAAATATAATAAAGCTGATCGGAAACACACCACTGGTGCAGCTTAATAAAATCCCCGGCCCCGAAGATGCGCAGATCTGGGCCAAGCTGGAGGGATTTAATCCCGGTGGCTCAGTTAAAGACAGGATCGCCCTTTCCATGATAGAGACAGCTGAACTGGAGTGCAAGCTTTCGCCCGGTGGCACAATTATAGAGCCCACAAGCGGAAATACGGGCATCGGCCTTGCCTTAATTGCATCAGTCAAGGGATACAGGTTAATTCTCACTATGCCTGAGACCATGTCAATTGAAAGAAGACAGATGTTCCAGGCCTTCGGCGCTGAAGTGGTTTTAACGTCCGGCTCCAAAGGGATGATGGGTTCTGTTGAAGAAGCTGAGCTGATATTAAAGAACAACCCGGGCTATTTTATGCCGATGCAGTTTGAAAATCCTGCTAACCCGGGAATCCACAGAAAGACAACCGCAATTGAAATCATTGATGCGTTTGATACTGATATTGACGCCTTTGTCGCAGGTGTCGGCACAGGAGGGACTATAACCGGGGTCGGAGAGGTGTTAAAATTAAAAAATCCCGGTATATGGATAGCAGCTGTTGAGCCTGCCGCATCTCCTGTTTTGTCCGGGGGAAATCCAGGTCCTCATAAAATTGCAGGGATCGGCGCAGGCTTCTACCCCGGGGTATTGAATACCGGGATTTATAATGAGGTAATCGCGGTTTCCGATGAGGACGCTGCACTTATGGCCCGGAGACTGGCGAGGCAGGAGGGTATTCTTGCCGGGATATCTTCCGGCGCAGCCGTTTGGGCGGCCCTTAAGGTTGCGTCTAAATTAGGAGCCGGCAAAAAAGTGGTCGTTGTTTTTCCGGACCGCGGAGACAGATATTTAAGCACTGGTCTGTTCAACTAGTGGATTTAGTCATGAAGCTTGTTTAATAAGACATTCAACTAGCTTTTAAAATCATGCATGGGAGCGTATAAGGTTCTGGTGTCCTTCCCGGACTTCAAATTCTATCTCATGTAAATTTCCAAGTGGGCGGCTTACTTGAGTTTTATTAATATTATCT
>JAGVNU010000072.1 GCA_020053105.1 Thermodesulfovibrionia bacterium | reverse complement strand
TCATTCTCTCCTCGGTTACTCCGTTTTGATTTTTAACCAAACTCGTTGTAACCTATTGTAGTATAGGGCGTTTGAGTTTATAAACAGACTCTAATTAGAATATATTTATATGAAAATAAAAAACCACAAAAATATTAAAGAATTGTAGGCAAATAGGGTACTAGTACTTTCTAACTTGAAATATAATAACAATTTTTATAATATAATTTCAATTTCCAATGTTTTATTGCAGCAATGATTCAAGATGTTGTCTGGCTGTTCTTAACGGACATTATGGTCAATCTGTGATAAGAGCACTTAGAATATCTTGTATTGACAAAAAAATCGAAATGAAAATGAACATTGTTTTTCGGATAAATAAAGGAATGTGTAATACATCTATAAAGTGTTAATTGAGAAAATTAAGATTGTTATAAGGTATGCAAAAAAGTAAGTATAGAAAAAAGCCGCAGGATCCATCTGCGGCTTTTTTCTGATTTATTGATTCCCACCTTGCCGTGTAGAAATGAAACTATAAACCCTGTTTTTCAGGTGGGTGCCTTGAAAGTAAGATCAGGCTTCCCCGAAGGGGCTCAACACTTACTTAATTCCAGCTCCCTAAATTAAAATGGTCGGAATAAGTTTCCTTCCCATCACGAACAAGGCAGGTAAATTTATACAGGCCTTATTGAACTAGTAAACACTAAAATAAAGTATTTATCAAATAAAAAATTATTATTTGATTAATAAAAAAACTTAATATGTATAACCAGCTTTATAATTAGTTTAAAAACGGCGTTTCATCTCAGCATATAAATAATCATAGAAAATTCAGACCTGTTACTTCTTTATCCCGTACTCCTTTCTCACCTCCTGTATCTTCCCGCAGGTATAATCACCCTCGGGACAGGGGGCATACAGGCAGCCGGGACCGGCTTTGCAGAATATTATGGGAGCTACTTTTTTTACGAGCCTTAACATTTCTTCAGACATCTTCCTGATTTCCCACTGGGCCCTGTTACAACACCTCTGCCTGAAAAAATGAAGAAGTTCTCTTGCGTTCATGGTGACCATGATTTTTGTCTCGGCAGCATTAGGGAGGATAAACCGCGCGTCCTGATTAGCCGACTCTCCATTTATCCCTTTTTCATTTAATTTCTTTACCATAATGTTGTATGCATTCTGGGCTTCTTTCATAGAAGCAACAAATGCCCGTTTGAGTTTTTTGTCTTCTTTAATAACCGGGGGTATAACATAATCAAATCCGTCTTCTTCGCTTACGTAACGCTGCGATTGCTGACTGTAGGAAGCTAATCTATGTCTTACGATTTGATGCGAGCATGCCCTTGATATCCCTTCAATAGCAAAAGTGAATGTAGGGTGTTCGATCGGAGTCATATGTCCCATTTGTATCAGTTTGCCTACAAAAGATTTCTGGTCTTTAGCCTCGATCTTGTCTTTTAGTGATGTAATGTTTGATGGACTGTAACAGAGTTTAGCGGCCATTGCTACTGTCTCTTCCGGATTTGGGGTATGACGTAATAGTATTACTTTCAATTTAGCTTCCGGCATTATTCCTCCCTATAGACAAAAGAACAATATAATATGATTCGAGTGATATAATAATCCACGGATATAGTGATGTCAATTTATGGGTACATGAAAAATAAATTATGGAAGTAATGTGAAATTTGTTTGCAATCGTGGTTAACATGAAATTGAAAAAAGGTTGCCATGAATCATGATCCATATCAATTTGAATAAAATAGTACAGTAATTAAAGGATACTGATTTTTCTGAACTAATTTGACAAGGAATATATTTTCACGAAATGGTTAGATACCACTGAATACTTGAAAAAAAACAGCTGATAGTCTGACAGTTATAACTCTACACTGTTACTGCAGAATATACACAGTTTTTTCTGCCGAGCTTTGCCTTATAGAGGGCATCGTCTGCCTGCTTGACCACAAATTCCCACCCGATATCTTTTGTCTTCCACGGATAGAAAGAGGCAACACCGCAGCTGATGGTAACGATGTGGAGATCACTCTTTTGATGTATTAATCCTAAATTATGAACAGACGCCCTTAGGTTTTCTGCAATCTTTAAAGCATCCGTATGATTTTGCTCCGGAAGAATTACAATAAATTCCTCTCCACCCCACCTGAATACCTCGTCTGTCCTTCTGATTGAGGATTTCATCGTGTTTGCTACTGAAATAAGGACATAATCCCCCTGCTGATGACCGTACGAGTCGTTGTAAAGCTTGAAGTTATCAATGTCACAAATGATAATGCTGTAAGGGTGGTTATATCTGAGCGTCAGTAAATGTATATTTTCTATTCTTTTCTGGAAGCTTCTCCGGTTGGCTATTTGAGTCAAGGGATCAATATCAATAAGTATATTAAGTTTCTGATTTGCTTCCTGCAGTTCCAGGTGCTTGCTCTGGAGCAGCGCCATCATATTATTGAAGCTTTCACCGATGGTATTGATTCTGTTACTGAAGGCCTGCTTAAAGACCTCACAATGTCTGCAGTCGCCGTATTTTTTTGCAAATACTCCCTGAGCTTCACCTCCACAAAATGTGCCGGCTACCTGCCAGCACCTTAGATCTTTCGCTTTAAAACTTGGGCAGTCTGTCTTCTCGCATTTTTTTAATTCCCAGCATTTTTTCAGGTTCGCGTTCATATACCTGACATGAAAACTTTCATGTTTAATTACTTCATCGATACTCTCGGTTATTTTGTGCTGCGCTTCCTCGAGTTCCCTGTTATATTTTTTGATCTCCGAGTTTTTTAATTTTATAATACTGTCAGCCTTTCGGATAATAATCTGCCATACAAAGAACAGTATGCTCATTGATAAGATAAACAGCAGCGAGATGGTATACCCGCCCTTCTTTACTTCATCAAAAACTTTGCTTACATCTTTATAAACTTCAAAGGCACCTATGACATTTTCCTGGAGGTCTATCCCTTTTTTGCTTTCATAAATCGGAAGGTATATTTCCAGGATGTCGACTGCATACATTTTTCCGGTTTCCGTATTATCGGTGGTCATCGGCCTCATGCGTTTCGTTAAGACTGAAGCTATTTGACCGGATAAAGCTATTTTAAGCTGTTTATGCGTATTAACTGTGCTAATGATCTCAGATTCAGTTGAGTAGACAATCCGCCCGGTTCTGTCAAAGATCTTGATTTTCACAATGTCAGGAAATTCGGACAAATATTCGCTAATGATTTTGTCCAGTTTCTCATAATCCTGAGATCTTCCAATATGCGAACTGTCTATTGACATTATATTGGGAACAATGCCTTCTTTATTGATGTGATAATTAAGCTGCAAAGCAAATTCCTTAGCTGCTGAAACTGCGGAATTAACAAGGATCTTCTTTTCGTGAGTTATGAATACTAAACCCAGTAAGGCCGTCAACATTATAAAAAACCCAATACTATAAAGAGTAAAATACTTTTGGAGGTTGAACTGATTATCCTGTTCCTCTGAATGCTGTGATTTCATATGTAAGATATTTTTGATACTCATTGCTAAAATGTCCCTAATAATTTGTTTCAGTTACCGTATAGTCCTGCCCACGAGATGTTTATTTATATATCGGAAAAATTTCTTTAAAACTTAATCGATTGCTTGCTTTTCCCATATTATTATTACTCTTAGCCCTTATTTCTACTCTTGATTTAAAGTTCTCCAAACATGCCGGTGCGTCATATGTTTTTCCGTCCGTTCTCTTTTGACAATGTTTTTATGAACATGGTAGTATCTTGAAATTATTAATTTCCGGAAAAATTACGGGTAAAAAGGCATTATGAAAATAGCGGTAACCGGCAAGGGCGGTGTCGGAAAAACAACAGTATCCTCGCTTTTAAGTTATATATACGCCTCAGAAGGTAAAAAAGTGATTGCAGTTGACGCTGACCCTGACGCAAATCTCGCCGCTGCACTTGGTATTCCCAGAAATAAAATAGATGAGGTCAAACCCATAGCAGAATTGGCCGATCTGATTGAAGAAAGGACCGGCGCTAAACCCGGTTCAAGCGGCGGCATATTCAAGATCAATCCAAGGGTAGACGATATCCCAGATGGCTTTGGTTTCAAACTCGGCAACATAACGCTGCTGGTCATGGGCAAATCCAAGATTGCCGCTTCGGGTTGTTATTGTCCGGAGCATGCGCTTTTAAGACGGCTCTTGAAACACCTGATCGTTGAGAGGGACGAAATCGTTATTGTTGACATGGAAGCCGGTATCGAGCATTTTACGCGGGGAACTGCAGAGGGAGTTGACGCATTTATTGTAGTTGTTGAGCCCGGTCAGCGGAGCATTCAGACCGCGCAGGCGGTCAAAGGTCTTGCAAAAGGCCTCGGGGTCAAAAGGGTCTTTATTGTAGCGAACAAGGTCAGAAAAGAAGAAGACATCTCATTTATCAAAAATGAGCTGAAAGACATGGAATTCCTTGGATCCATGAGCTTTGATGACAGCATTATGGAATCAGATATCCAGGGTTTGCCCTCGCACAAAGCTTCGGAGGAGACATTTAATGAAGCGCTTAAGATCAAGACCGCTTTAGAGAAACTCGTTTGAAAAAGAAGATCAGGGCAAGGCTTTTAAGAAAAAGAAACTCTATCCCACCGGAACTGAAAATACAAAAAGAGGCAGCCATAGAGAAACGACTTTTTGAGCTTGAAGAATGCAAGAGAGCAAAGAGTTTATTGGCATACGTTTCTTTCCGTTCCGAGGTTGATACTACGAGATTTCTTCAGGATGTTATTAATTCCGGAAAAAAGCTGGTCCTTCCCGCAGTAGATTCCGTGCATAAAGTGTTACAGCTCTATGAAGTTAAAGAGACATCCGAGCTTGAATACGGATATATGGGGATACTCGAACCCGGGGTAAGAGAGAACCGGGAAGTTAAATTATCGGATATTGATCTTGTCATAATTCCCGGCGCAGGATTTGACATGCAAGGCAACCGCCTCGGATATGGCGGAGGCTACTATGACAAGCTGCTATCGGGGGTCAGTGAGCAGGGACCATGGGCCAGTAAGAAAGAACAGTCCAACAAACTCCAAACCCCAAACCCCAAACCCATTCTTGTCGCCCTTGCCTTTGAAGAACAGATTGTTAAAGAAATCCCGTCAGAACCTCATGACATTAAAATGGACATAATTATCACTGACAATAGACTGATATGCTGTGCAGATAATTAATGCGCCAAAGCGAACAGCCCCTTTTGACACTAATTAACTTCAAATGTTAAACTTTCTAACTGTTTTCCTGAAAGAGAGACCCCTGATGGACAAGAAAAAAATTGAAAAAGGTGTAAGGTTGATTCTCGAAGGGATTGGCGAAGATCCCGAAAGGGCTGGCATAAAAGATACGCCGAGACGGATAGCAGAGTTGTACGAGGAAATATTCTCCGGGCTTCAGACCCCTACTGAAGAAATTTTGAAACCAATTGAAGGCGAGAGTCATGATGAGATGGTCATTCTCAAGGACATACCGTTTTATTCTGTCTGCGAGCACCATCTGCTTCCTTTTATAGGGAAGGCCCACATAGCATATGTACCGTCGGGAGGTAAAATCGTGGGCTTAAGCAAGCTTGCAAGGGCCATGGAAATATTTGCAAAAAGACCGCAGGTCCAGGAACGGCTGACTACACAGCTTGCGGACCTGATAATGGAAAAACTGAAACCGAAAGGCGCCATGGTCATTATTGATGCTGAACACCTCTGCCTTTCCATGAGGGGCATCAAGAAGCCCAATGCCCGGACCATGACCTCGGCAGTCAGAGGGATCTTCCGTACAAAAGAATCTACAAGGATTGAATTTCTTGAACTGATAAATAGAAGGGATTAATGATTGCCGGGTGGGGGAACACTGCACCTACAGCGATATATAAGAATTTATAATCAAGGAGGAATACTATGTCTGCAAAAATCATCAGCGGCACCGAGATTGCTGCACAGATAAGGGAAGAGCTGAAGAAGGAAGTTGCCGAACTGAAGGACAAGAAAGGTGTTGTGCCGGGACTGGTCACCATACTGGTGGGGAAAAATCCCGCGTCGGTCAGTTACGTTACTGCCAAGCAAAAGACCGCCCATGAGCTGGGTTTTTATTCTATACAGGACGATCAGGCCCCGGAGATGACCGAAGCGGAATTGCTTAAGCTTATCGATAAATACAACAAAGACCCCAAGATTCACGGCATCCTTGTTCAACTGCCGCTCCCTAAGCATATAGATGAAAAGAAGGTACTTAACGCTATAGACCCGGACAAGGATGTGGACTCCTTTCACCCCGTCAATGTCGGACGGCTGATGATTGGCGGCAAGGAGGCAAAGTTCCTTCCCTGCACTCCCGCCGGAATTCAGGAACTGATCGTACGCGCAGGTTTCGACACTAACGGGGCTGAGGTCGTAGTAGTCGGCCGCTCAAATATTGTCGGCAAACCCATAGCCAACATCATGCTCCAGAAGGGTAAGGGCGCAAACTCTACCGTGACAATCGTTCACACCGGGACGAAAAATCTTGAAGCCCACTGCAAGCGTGCCGATATACTCATCGTTGCAGCAGGCGTACCGGGCCTGGTAAAGCCTGAATGGATTAAGCCGGGGGCATGCGTTATTGATGTGGGGGTCAACCGTGTCGGAGAAAAGAAGAGCGAAAAGACCGGCAAGATGATTCCTATCCTCAAAGGAGACGTTGACTTTGATGCTGCCAAGGAGATAGCAGGCGCAATCACGCCCGTGCCTGGCGGCGTTGGACCGATGACCATTACCATGCTCATGAAGAACACTGTTACGTCGGCCAAACTGCACGCAGGGGTAACTTCTTGATTCATATTATTTACACATTCAGTGGCAAAATATAAAGGACCACTGATCAACGATTAATATAGTCAAATGCTGGATTTTGCTGATCACATTTTAATATAGTAGAGATAGCACGAAGGAGTTCTGAAACTTTACCTGAACTTACTCAATAAAAAGAAGCAAGGAACAACTATGTCAAATTCAACTTTAGTATACAGCGTGGAGACTTCCAATCCGTTTCTGGAAGAAGTCATGGAGCGCTCAGGGCAGAACCTGAGGTCATGCTACCAGTGCCGCCGGTGCGCCGCAGGGTGTCCTGTAGGCGATGAAGCAGTGGTCACTCCCGACCGGCTGATCAGGATGATACTGCTTGGAGAAAAAGAGGAGTCGTTAAAAAACCTCCTGAGCTGGAAATGCGTAGCCTGCTACACGTGCGGCACACGCTGCCCCAACAATATACAGACTGCAAGGATAAATGAGGCCCTGAAACAGATGGCCAAGGAGGCCCACATCGAGCCGGTCATCCCGAAGGTGGCTTCTTTCCACTCAGCCTTCATGAAGTCCGTGGCCCATTTCGGAAGGAGCAATGAACTGGAATTCATGGGGCTTTATGAGCTTGAAAATTTTAAACAAGGCGGCGTCAATGCCGTGATGGATGATCTCAAGAGCACCTCAAAGCTTGGCCTTTCAATGCTCAAGAAAAAGAGGATGCATTTTACACTCGATAAGACGAAGGGGCGTTCAGAGATCAAACGCCTGTACAAAAAATCTGCTGAAAAGCGTGGTTCAAAGGAATAGACCATGGAAATTGCATATTATCCCGGGTGTTCATTGCATGCCTCATCAAGGCTTTATGATGTTCAAACGAAAACCGTATTGAGCAAGGTCGGCATTGAACTCAGTGAAATAGAAGACTGGAACTGCTGCGGGGCCACCTCGGCGGGCAAGCAGGATGATTTTCTTGCCATAGCCCTCCCGGCGCGTAATCTCGGCATAGCGGATGCAACGGGGCTATCTGAGATCATGATCCCGTGCTCTTCCTGTTACAGCAGGACCCTTGTCTCGCAAAAGACCCTTGAAAGAGACCCTAAGCTGAAGGCTGAGATCAACACCGAGCTTGCCAAAAAAGTCGAAGGGAAAATTAAGGTATCAAATATACTTGAAGTGCTTCTCTCTAAGAAAAACGAAATAGCGGAAAAGGCCGTAAAGAAGCTCGCAGGGCTTAAGCCCGCCTGCTATTATGGATGCCTGCTTACAAGGTTCCCGTCTGACGTGCCTGTGTCGGACAATGTTGAAAACCCCGTTGCAATGGAGGGCATTCTAAAGACTATCGGGGCTGAACCTCTTGATTGGGGCTACAAGACTGATTGCTGCGGGGCGTCTGCATCGGTGAATGATGCGGACACGGCGCTTGTTCTCATGTCAAAGATATTCAAGGACGCCCTTGCAAGGGGGGCAAACTGTTTTGTGACTACTTGCCCAATGTGCCAGTTGAACCTGGACGCGTACCAGGACGAGGTCCGGGGAAAATACGGAATCGCGAAAGGCCTGCCTGTTTATTTCATAACAGAGCTTATCGGAGTCTCGATGGGAATGGACGCTGAACAGATGCAGATCGACAGGCATTTCACGGAAGCCGTAGGTCTTCTTAAGGAGTTAAAACTATTATGAATGATAAAATTTCCTCTCCTAAAAAAGGATCTGTTGTAATCGTAGGTGGCGGCATCGGAGGAATGCAGGCGGCCCTTGACCTCGCGGACAGCGGGTTTAAGGTCCATTTAATACAGAAAGACCCCTCTATCGGCGGCACGATGGTCATGCTGGACAAGACCTTCCCGACAGGGGACTGTTCTATGTGCATGATATCTCCGAAGATGGTGGAGGTGGGCCGTCATATTAATATAGATGTTCATTCGCTTGCAGAGGTGGCCTCTGTTGAGGGCCAGCCAGGGGATTTTAAAATCAAAGTAAAGCTTGCGCCCCGTTATGTATACCCTGAGAAATGCACAGGCTGTGGTGATTGCGAGATCAAATGCCCCAAGAAAATCCCGAATGAATTTGACCAGGGGATAGGAAAACGCAAGGTCATTTATTCTCTGTTTGCCCAGGCAGTGCCGAATACAAGGGCTATTGATGCAAGACACTGTCTCTATTTAACTAAAGGGACCTGCCGCCTGTGCGAAAAGGCGTGTAAGGCAGGCGCGATAAATTATGAAGATAAAGAGCGGGTGATTGAAATCAACGCGGGCGCAGTCATTCTGTCTCCGGGACTGGACCGTTATGATGCGACAGTACGAGGCGAATTAGGTCTTGGCCGTTGGAAAAACGTTGTGACATCCCTCCAGTTTGAGAGGATACTCTCTGCATCCGGACCATTTAAAGGAGAGGTGAAACGCCCCTCTGACGAAAAACACCCAAGGAAGGTCGCGTGGATACAATGTGTAGGCTCCAGGGACTCTCATAATGCAAACCCCTGGTGCTCATCGGTGTGCTGTATGTATGCAACCAAACAGACCATTATTGCAAAGGAGCATGACAAGAACATTGAACCGACCATCTTCTATATGGAGATGCGGGCATTTGGAAAAGACTTTGATAAATACGTTGAACGCGCCAAAAATGAATACGGGGTCCGCTATCAGCGGGCCATGATCTCCGCTGTCAGGGAAGAGCCTGAGACGGGGAATTTGATGCTGCGCTACGCTGACGAAGCAGGAAAGCTAATAGATGAATCTTTTGATATGGTGGTCCTGTCAATAGGGCTTGAGCCCCACAAAGATGCGGCAAAGTTCGCAAAGACCTTCGGCATTGAGACAAACCCTTACCTGTTTGCAAAGACCTCACCCCTTTGTCCTGTTCAGACAACGCGTGACGGGATTTTCGTGACAGGCACGTATCAGGGGCCGAAAGATATCCCTGATACCGTAATGCAGGGGAGCGCCGTTGCAGGCGAAGCCATGGCGCTGCTCAGTGAGGCTCGCGGCACGGAAACAGTCCATAAGGAATTGCTTCCGGAAAGGGACGTCGAGAATGAGAAGCCGAGGATAGGGGTTTTTGTATGCCATTGCGGCACCAATATAGCCGCAACCGTAAATATAGACGAAGTTGTGGCAGCGGCAAAACAACTGCCTGACGTTGCATATGTAACAAACACGATATACGCATGCGCGCAGGACAACCAGGACATGATAAAGCAGGTTGTGAAGGACAATAACCTGAACAGGGTCATAATCGCATCATGTACACCGAGAACGCATGAGCCTCTATTCCAGGAGACTATCCGCGATGCGGGACTCAATAAATATCTCTTTGACCTTGCCGATATCAGGGAGCAATGCTCATGGTGTCATATGGGTCAGAAGGAAGAGGCGACAAAGAAGGCTGTCAAGATAGTAAAGATGTCCGTCGCGAAATCCCGTTTACAAAAGCCGTTAAAGACCGATTATGTCGGAGTTACCCCTGCCTGTATGATCATTGGCGGCGGCATCGCGGGAATGACCTCGTCGCTTTCGCTTGCGGACCAGGGCTTTGATGTGCATGTAGTTGAAATGGAAAAAGAGCTTGGCGGGCTTACACGAAATTTATTCCGCACATTGGAAGGAAATGACGTGCAGGAATTTCTCAAGGCAACAATCGCAAAAGTACAGGCGCACAAGCGGATCACAATTCACACGAATACGCAGGTGAAAAAAACCGAGGGGTTTGTAGGCAATTTCAAGACGGCCCTCAGCAATGATACCCTTATAAGTCATGGTGCAATTATCATTGCCACAGGCGGGACCGAATATGCGCCTGCGGAATATCTCTCCGGAGAAAGCGATAAAGTTATTACGCAAAGAGATCTCGAAAAGAGGATTGCATCAGGAGAGAAATTCAATCCGCGTGCAAGATTCGTGATGATACAGTGCGTAGGCTCCCGTGAAGAACCGAACCAGTACTGCTCGCGTGTATGCTGCCAGGACGCAGTCAAAAACGCAATCGCAATAAAGGAACAGAACCCCGGTTCCCAGGTAATCATACTTTACAGGGACATCCGCACATATGGATTACGCGAGGATTATTACAAAAAGGCCCGCGATATCGGCGTGATGTTTGTCCGCTACGATGTTGATAAAAAACCCCAGGTCGAAAAAGACGGCGATAAGCTTAAAGTCAGGACATGGGATTATATGTTGAATAAAGAATTGATGATCGACGCTGACTGGCTTGTGCTTTCCGCAGGTCTAAGACCTCACCCCACAACAGAGGGCACGGGGAAAATGTATAAAGTGACGCGCAACCAGGACGGTTATTTTCTTGAGGCCCACGTGAAGCTGCGCCCGGTTGATTTCCCGACTGAAGGCATCTTCGTTTGCGGGCTTGCTCATGCACCCAAAAACCTTGATGAGACCATAACCCAGTCTTTGGCAGCTGCAGGCCGCGCCGGGGTAATACTGTCTCATGAGAGACTTGCTGTATCGGGAATTATAGCCAAGCACAAGAAAGAGCTTTGTATGTCATGCCTCGGATGTTTCAGGGTCTGTCCCTTTGATTCACCATACATAGGGGAAGACGGGAAGGTCGCCCACAATGAGGTCAAGTGCATGGGCTGCGGCATCTGCGCGGCCATCTGCCCGGCAAAGGCGTTCCAGGTCAATAATTTCCGCGATGACCAGATCCTTGCCATGATCGACGCGGCCTCGGAGTGTGAGTCAGGCGTGGTTGGCGGATGAAATCAGGACTTTTATTTTGTATAGAAAACAAGGAAGGAAAACTGAATAATGAATAAGGCTGTTGAATCAACTGAAGAGGCAAAGGCCCCTTCTATTGAGAAACCCCATGAAACACCTGAAGGGTGGGAGCCTAACATACTTGCCTTTGCGTGCCACTACTGCGCCTTTGCAGCAGCGGACCTCGCGGGCGTAATGCGTCTTTCTTATTCGCCTAACGTCAAGATAATACGTCTCCCGTGCACAGGCAAGCTGGACCAGATATATGTCCTTCGGGCCTTCGAAAAAGGCATAGACGGCGTATTTGTCGCCGGCTGACTACAGGGACAATGTCATTACCTGGAAGGTAATACATACGCAGCAAAGAGGGTGGAGCATGTCAAAAGCCTGTTGGCAAAGGTCGGGATCGACCCTGAGCGCCTTGAGATGTTCAATCTGTCGGCAGCCATGGGTCCGCGCTGGGCTGAGATGTGCAACGAATTCACAGAGAAGATCCGTAAGCTCGGTCCCTCACCTATATGGATTGCAACGTGCAGCCCCAAGAAGAATATAAAGGAGTGATGAAAAATGATCACAGGTGAACAAAAACCGTTTGAAGAGATATGGAATATGGTCAAGGACTTCAAGAAAGTCCTTGTATTCGGCTGCAACACATGTGTGGCCATATGTCATGCCGGAGGAGGCAAGGAGGCGGAAATATTGGCCTCATTGCTTCGAATGAAGGCCTCAGAGGAAGGCATTGCAATAGAAATCAATCATAACGCTGTTGAAAGGCATTGCGAACCTGAGTTCTTTCAGCCTGTCATGGAAGATATCCGCACATACGACCTTATACTATCCACTGCGTGCGGCGTCGGCGTAAATCTCCTGTCCGAAAATATCGGCGACATCCCGGTATTCCCCGCGATCAATACCGAATTCTTCGGGGCCGTGCCGAGGGCCGGAGAATTTACAGAACTATGCGCAGGCTGCGGCAACTGCATCCTGCACCTTACAGGCGGAATATGTCCTATAGCCCGCTGCTCCAAGTCACTTCTGAACGGGCCGTGCGGCGGCACAAATAACGGCAGCTGCGAAGTGAGCCCGGACATAAAATGCGCGTGGGTCCTGATATATGACAGAATGAAGAAGTTAAACAAACTTGATCTTATGAAAGAGATCAATGAGGCAAAGGACTGGTCAAAGGCGCAGGGGCCGAGAAACTTTAAAGTCAAAGTACTGGAGGAGATCAAAAAGTGAGCTTCAGAGATATTCTTGATTCAGGCAAATTCGCAGTTACCGCTGAGATAGGCCCTCCCAAGGGGACCGACATCAAGGAGATGTACCATCATATAGAGGTCCTGAAGGGCAAAATAGATGTGGCGAATGTAACGGACAACCAGTCAGCCGTGATGAGGATAAGCTCTCTGGCTGTCTGCAAGATTGTCCTTGATAACGGCATGGAGCCGGTCCTTCAGATGACTTGCCGTGACAGAAACAGGATAGGCCTGCAGGCAGACCTCCTCGGCGCAAGCGTGTTAGGAATCCATAATGTCCTTTGTCTGACAGGCGACCATGTGAATGCCGGAGACCATAAACAGGCCAAGTCAGTCTATGACGTTGAATCCGTTCAGCTCCTTAAGATCGTTGAAGGCATGAACAACGGCAAAGATATGTCAGGCAATGAAATGAAAGGCGCTACAAATTTCTACGCCGGAGCTGTTGTGACCCCTGAGGCAAACCCGCTTGAACCACAACTCGTCAAGTTTGAAAAGAAGGTGAAGGCAGGGGCAAAGTTCTTCCAGACCCAGGCGATCTATGACATGGAGAAATTCAAGTCATTCATGGCGTACGCAAGGAAATTCCCTGTAAAGGTCCTTGCCGGGATCGTGGTGCTGAAGAGTGCTGGCATGGCGAATTTTATGAATAAGAACGTGCCCGGTATTTCAGTGCCCCAGGTATTGATAGATGAGATTAAGGCAGCCGGAAAAGAGAAGGCCCTTGAGACCGGGATCAATATAGCGGCGCGCCATATCAAACAATTGAAAGACGAGAAGATATGCGACGGCGTTCATATCATGGCAATCGGCATGGAAGACAAGGTGCCGATGATTATGGAAAGGGCCGGACTGCTATAAGTTACCAGTAATATATTTTGAGAATTCGAGGGTCAGGGTTTTTCCTGGCCCTTTTTTGTGCGTTAACCTGCAGTGCTCGACCACTCCAGCGGGCTGTCAAGGTAATTTCTTTATAATACAATTTTGTCAATATCATGACGTAATAGATGATACTATTGAATACTTGTATATGGAAATCTCAAAATTTTCAATTGATTTACTGTAAAAAAACAACGGGTTCCAGGGCTGGATGGGTTTCTTTATCCGATTTGGCATATTAATTGCTCAGAAATTAAATATGAACAGACGATCATTCGATAGAGTTGATATGAGTCTGCCGGTAAAGTATGTTTGTGAGGACACACTTTATTCGGGCACTATAAAAAACCTTTCAGAAAACGGGATGTTTATAAAGACCGGCAACTTCCTTCCATGCATCAACTGGATCGAGATTTTGGTCCCCCTTGAGAATGAGATTTCAAAGTTTTTTGCCAGGATCAGAAGGATAGAAAAAGTAGATGATTCTAATTACAGTATGGGTATTGAGATCCTTGATCCTCCCGTCAGCTATATAGAATTTGTCGGGAATCTCAAAGTCGCGATAAAATCCTGATAAAGTTTTTTAGGATTGTCCTATTTCCTGCTTGCCGCCAGTTTATTCAATGCATTAATATAGGCTTTGGCAGACGCCGTGATAATATCCGTGTCAGCCCCGTGGCCGCTGACTGATTTGCCCTCTTCCTCCAGGGCACAGACAACCTCACCAAGTGCATCGGTGCCCCCGGTGATTGCCTTGACTTCGTATCTGAGCAGTCTGCTTTTTGTCCCGGTGATTGAAGTGATCGCCTTAAAGACCGCGTCGACCGGTCCGTCTCCGTGTTCCTCTTTTTCAACGATTTCTCCGAGCACTCTTATTTTGAGGAGTGCAGTCGGACTCTGATTCGTACCTGATGAAATGCTCAATTCGAGCAGACTGTACGTCTCAGGCACCGTTGTGAATTCTTCAGACACCAGGCTTTCAAGATCTTCATCGTAAATTTCTTTTTTCTGGTCGGCCAGTTTTTTGAAACGCTCAAAAGCATTGTTAACTTCGTCATCGCCCAATGTGAATCCCAGTTCATTCAGCCTCGTTCTGAATGCATGACGGCCTGAATGTTTGCCGAGGACGAATTGTGTCTTGTGCAGACCGATGGTCTCCGGCCTGATTATTTCATATGTTGATTTCTCTTTCAAAAGTCCGTCCTGATGTATCCCGGATTCATGAGCAAAGGCGTTTGCGCCGACAATGGCTTTATTGGCCTGAACAGACATGCCCGTTATTTTGGAAACAAGCCTGCTGCTCCGGATAATTTCCTCTGTCTTAATATTCGTATCTGCATTGAATAAATCACGCCTGGTCCGCAGGGCCATGACTACTTCTTCCAGTGAACAATTCCCGGCCCGTTCGCCGATGCCGTTAATTGTGCATTCGATCTGACCCGCGCCGTTCAGCACCGCGGACAGTGAATTGGACGTTGCAAGCCCGAGGTCGTTGTGGCAGTGAATGGCGATGACTGCCTTATCAATATTTTTCACTTTATCAAAGAGCGTCTTTATCATTGCGCCGAATTCACTCGGTATGCTGTAGCCGACCGTATCTGGGATGTTCACTGTTAACGCGCCGGCCTCAATTACGGCTTCAACCACTTCGCACAGATAACTTATATCGGTGCGCGTGGCATCCATGGGAGAAAACTCAACATCATCCAGAAATCCCTTTGCAAGCTGCACCATCTGCACAGAGCGTTTTAACGCCTCTTCGCGGCTGACCCGGAACTGGTATTTTAAATGGATGTCGGACGTGGAATGAAAAGTATGGATCCTCTTTTTAGGAGAGTCTTTGACAGCTTCCCATGCGCGTTTAACGTCCTCTTCTTTTGCCCTTGCGAGACTGCAGATGATAGGGCCCTCGACCTCGCCGCCGATAGTCCTGATCGCCTCAAAATCACCCGGAGAGGCGATTGCAAAACCGGCCTCGATAATATCGACTCCGAGGCGCGCCAGTTGTCTGGCCACCTGGAGTTTTTCCCCGACGTTCATCGATGCGCCGGGTGACTGTTCGCCGTCTCTGAGAGTTGTGTCAAAAATCTTTATTGTCCTCATGGCAGAATTCCCCTGACCTTCCTTTTCTTGTAGCTGATATATGTTCCTTCTATGATTCCCCAGAATACATAAATAATCGCAAAAATAAAGATTACTATTTCAGGATACATAAAAATGAGAACAAATGCCACCACGATGACGACCAGAAGCCAGAAAGGTTTCCTTTCCTTGAAATTAATCTCTTTCAATCCGTGGAATTTCAGCATGCTTACCATCAGCGCTGCCAGGAGAAACGGCAGAAAGAGAACTACATAGTTTCTTCCTGCCAGGGGGCCCCATATGTCATTATAAAATAAAATGAGGGATGCAACCACCGTTCCTGCTCCGGGAATCGGCAAACCTGTAAATGCCTTGCTTTCCGTTGTTCCCATCTGAACATTGTATCTTGCGAGTCTCAATGCCCCGCATATTACATATATGAATGCCGCTCCCCATCCAACCCTGCCGAACGCATGCAGGTCGCCCCAACTGTAAATAAGGACCGCGGGCGCAACACCGAACGCAACAAGGTCTGAAAGTGAATCTAGTTCTACCCCGAATTTGGTTGTGCTGTTTGTCAGCCTGGCGACCCAGCCGTCCAGACCGTCGAAGATGTTTGCAATCAATATGGCCCATGCAGCATAAACATAGTGGCCTTTAAAGCATGCGAGAATCGCATAAAACCCGCAGAACATTCCGCACAGGGTGAGTGAATTCGGCAGTATGTATATTCCTTTTCTCATAATTTATATTTTGGTATAGACAGGTTTTAAACCTGTCTATACATTTATTTTCTGATTACGCCTAAAACCGTTTCTCCGGCCATTACTTTGTCACCTAATTGTACCTTAACCTCGGCATCTAATGGCAAGAAGACATCGAGCCTTGAGCTGAATTTTATAATGCCGTATCGTTGCCCCTGTTTAAGGGTGTCTCCGGGCTTTACCCTGCACACAGCCCGTCTTGCGACATAACCGGCTATCTGTTTGATGACTATATTCCCGTGAGCGGTTTCGTAGAGCATTGAGATATGTTCGTTATATTTGGCCGCGTCATCTTTATATGCGGAAAAAAATTTGCCGGGGAAATGCATGACCTCCCTGACAGTGCCGTCAGATGGGACCCTGTTTACATGAACGTTCAAAGGAGACATAAAGATGCTGATTCTCCGTCCGGGTCCCTTTAAAATTTCATCTTCTCTTGCCTCAGTGATGAGGATGATCTTCCCGTCCGCTGGAGAAATAAACGCGTTTATGTCCTGAGGGGTGTTTCTTTCAGGGTCTCTGAAAAAATAGAACATGAACAGCGTCAGTATCAGCGCAACAACCGTCGCATAGTTAAATCTCAGGATTGCGGAGAGAATGGTTATTACAGCAAAAAAGCTGATGAATGGATAACCTTCTTTGGCGAATTGGAACATTTTATCAGGAAACAGTAGTCAGTAAACAGTAGTAGGAGCGCACACCCCTGTATTCTGTATGCTGTTTACTGTATTCTGTCCTTTCTCATGCCTTTGACTTGTCCACGAGCTTGCCTTTTTTGAGCCATGGCATCATGGCCCTGAGCTTTGCGCCGACTTCCTCAATTGAATGCTGTTCGCCTCTTTTTGTGAGGGCGTTGAACATTGGCTTGTTGGCTTTACATTCGAGCATCCAATCCCTGGCGAATTCGCCGGACTGGATTTCGTTGAGGATTTTTTTCATCTCTTTTTTGGTTTCATCGGTAATGACCCTCGGGCCTCTTGTCAGGTCCCCATACTGGGCCGTGTTGCTGATGGAATAACGCATGTTGGATATGCCGCCCTCGTAAAGGAGGTCAACGATTAACTTGGTCTCATGCAGACACTCGAAATAGGCCATTTCAGGCGCATAGCCCGCCTCAACGAGCGTTTCATAACCCGCGGTAATCAGTGAGGTAAGCCCTCCGCAGAGCACAACCTGTTCACCGAATAAATCGGTTTCCGTTTCCTCCCTGAATGAGGTCTCTATGATACCTGCCCTTCCTCCTCCTATCGCAGAAGCATAGGCAAGGGCGATTTCTTTAGTCTTCTTTGAAGGGTCCTGATGAATTGCGATAAGACAGGGGACCCCGCCTCCCTTTAAATACTCCGACCTTACGAGATGTCCGGGCCCCTTGGGTGCAGCCATAAATACGTTTATGTCCGGGGAGGGGACGATCTGATTGAAATGTATATTGAACCCATGGGCAAAAGCGAGATAAGCGCCTTTTTTTACGTGAGGGGCGATCTCATTATTATAAATGTCTCCCTGATATTCATCCGGAAGGAGTATCATGATCACGTCGGCCTTTTTCGCGGCATCTGCCGGGGTCAATGCGTTAAAGCCTGCCTTCTTTGCCTTGTCCATGCTTGCGCCTTTTCTTATCCCGATGATGACATCCACACCGCTCTCTTTAAGATTATTAGCATGAGCGTGCCCCTGGCTTCCATATCCCATGATGCAGACGGTCTTGCCTTTCAACACTCCCTTTTTAACATCTTTATCGTAATAGATTTTCATATAAATCCCTCCTTGTAATTGTTGAGACGCTGTTTGAAAATGAATTCCTCTGTTGTACGGACTTTGAATAATATCAGATTTAGAGGGCTTTTTGAAAGTATATCTATTGTAACAGATATAAATTTTCAGAATAGGCTGCTGAATTGTTTTACGGTTATGAAATAGACACAATTTATTGAAGGCAGGTTTCTCCGGTTATTTATGTGCTACAGGCAATTCGATAATAAACTGAGTGCCTTTAGGTTTATTGTCCTGAACACGTATATATCCCCGGTGCATTGATATTATGCTGTTTACAATAGCGAGTCCCAAGCCGGTGCCTTCCTTTTTGGTTGAAAAGTAGGGGAAGAAAAGTTTGTCTTTATCTTCTTCGTTAATTCCGGAGCCTGCATCTATAACTTCGATTCTTATAAGGTCCATGGCCGGGTTATACAGGGCATTCAGCCATATCTTTTCGGTCCTCGCCTGTATGGCATTATCTATGAGATTTATTAAAGCCATTTTTATCTGCTTTTTATCAATTTCGATTTCAGGGATTTCGTTACTAACGGCCGGAATAAGCTCAACTTCCTTTAAATTACTGTATAGCTCAACTACTTCTTCAATAATTGACCTGATGTCCGTAGGCTCAAGACTGATTTTAGGCATCTTGCCGAATCTTGAAAATTCATCTACAAGAGATCTGAGGCTGTTGACTTCCTGTACTATTGTTCTGGTCGATCTCCTCAGGACATCTTCAAAATCCGGCGATTTATCATTCCATTTTTTTAGAAGCCGTTCAGCGGACAGCCTTATAGGTGTCAGCGGGTTTTTAATTTCATGAGCTATTCGTTTTGCAACTTCCTGCCAGGCCAGGGCCCTCTGAGCCATAATAATTTCAGTGAGATTATCGAATACTGCAAGGGTGCCTACAAGTTTGTTTCCAGAATCCTTGATAATGGTTGAATAAACTCTCAGGTCCATCGGTCTGCCATTCAAGTATATATGGATTTCTTTTTCAACCGCCCCAAACCCCTTTTCGCTGAGATGTTTGACCATTGAACTGAGGTCTTCGGAATTCAGCCTGTCCAGTAATTCCTTATAGCTCCGGCCCTCTATGGTATTGCGTTCTATGTTCAGCATAAGACAGGCCGCATTGTTGACTGTGATTATCCTTCCTGTACGATCAAAAAAAATCACACCTGTATTTATGCTTTCGAGAATTGATTCCATGCTGAGCCTTCTGCGGTCAGACTCCTTATAGGCTTTTTCCAGAGACTGTTTGCCGTCCTGCAGGTCGTCAAGCATTTTGTTGAATGAATTAATCAGCAGACCTATTTCATCGTCTCTTTTAAGGGCGATCCTGAAATCCAGATTGCCGTGCGCAACCGTCTTGGTTGCCTCAGCAAGAGATTGGATCGGGACCGTTATCCCTTTTGCAATCCGCAGTGAGACCCACAATGTCAGAAAGATAATCAGTAAGGCCGCTATGGTCAGCATTAAAAAATAAATAAAGCGAACAGGATTTTGCTGCGACTTGATCTGAACATATTCATTAAATGCTTTCTGGATAGATTCCATTTTCAAAACAACATCATGCGGAATGACTGTTTCCACAACGACAACGCCCGTAATATTACCACCTTCCTTAAGCGGTGCAGCGGCTCGTATAACGTCCCCTTTATCAGTAGATACAACGTCTGTAGAGGCGTTATCTTTAAAGGCGTTATCGACTAAAGGGGTGCCGTCGGTTTGCTTGATCATATAACCCTTATAATTCTCGGGGACTGCTGCGGGCTTATCGCCGCCCGTCCACAGGCCTTTATTTGAAGCAAGGAGTATGGCGTAATTTATGGTATTATTCCGCTCTTTAACATACAGGGTCTTTGCTATGTCCATTGATTCGTAAATGGGCTTCTGGACTTCCAGGGAAAACCACGTATCGATAGAATTATTTATTAATTGATATGAAAGGAAGAAAAGAAATACCGATGGTATAAGGACAAGACCCAGGAACGACACAACAAGTTTTGTCCTGAATTTGGAACCTATTGCTTTACGTTTCTTCTCTCTGTAGAGACTGAAAAGATTTCGCCCGACAAAAAAAATCAGCAGCAGCAGGTATAAAACGATATTTACAATTATAAAAATGAAGCCTATTTTTATCAGAAGAGAGCCATGTTCAATCCCGAGATAATTCAAAACTACGCCAGTAATAATTATGGCGAAGATACTGATAATGAAGAGGCCGAAAAGTATTTTAAGGTTTCTCATCAGTTTTCCCCAATCAGAAACGGCGGAGATTCTTTTGCAAGGCTCATTTCTACTTCAGGAATAAAATGTATTAAGAACCCGATTAACGGTGGCTGTTCCAGGCTTTTTGATTCAACAACTATTCTGATATAGTAATTGCTCGACTCAAGTTCTTTTACATTGGCGAGATTGACGTTGTTCACTGTGAAAATCCAGTCCTGAACTGAACTGTAATCATTGAAATATTTTTCTGTGCGGGTGACCCCATCATATAATAATGCCCGGTACTGTTCCCTTAAATTGTCATACTTGATGACCTTGGAAAAGTTTTTTGATACTATAAATTCATCCGGCCAGAACCTCCACGCCCTTAACAGTTCTATAGTGAAAGTGATTTCCTTCTCGACGCCGGATGTTATAGGCGCTGCAAGGTCTGTGACATGGTCGATGTGGAGACTTACGATGATATTATTATCGATAATTTTCATATCAGGCCCCATAATCTGGGGGGCGATGGCATATGCATGCGAGACTGTTAAAAATGGACTGATGAGAGAAAAGAGGATAACCAGTATTTTCATTTATTTCTTGACAATTAAGACAAAATTTTATTTGATTATAACATAGTATCAGCAGTAAGCTGTAAGCCATAAGATATACATTTAACAGGAGGATATCATGGAAATTAAAACCGTAATAATGGATATACCGGACGGCTGCAATATTATTCTGGGTCAGGCCCACTTTATAAAGACGGCCGAGGACCTTTATGAGATCCTTGCCACGAATGCTCCCCAGGCAAAATTTGGAATAGCATTTTCAGAGGCCTCAGGCCAATGTCTTATAAGAAAGGAAGGAAACGAACCTGCGCTCACAGACACCTGTGTTACAAATCTTCAGAAAATAGGGGCGGGGCATGTATTTCTGATCATCATGAAAGATGCCTTCCCGGTCAATGTGCTCAATGCAATAAAACACTGCCAGGAGGTATGCAGTATTTATTGTGCAACTGCAAATCCTGTTGAGGTGGTTGTAGCACAGACAGAGCTGGGGCGGGGGATTATGGGTGTGATTGACGGGTCTTCCCCAAGAGGATTGGAATCAGATACTGATAAGGAGCAAAGAAGGGAGTTCCTGAGGAAGATAGGACACAAACTTTAAAGCGCCTGGCGTTGAATCGCCATATTAATTAAATGGCCGGGGCGCTATGGACATTCAGTCAATATCGTGATAGCATATAAAAATTATCAAGGACGCATACCAAGAGAATTGTTCGACATAAATAATGGCTTTATGCTGAAAAATACATGAGTGCATGATGCCATATGTATTCCGGATTTCATCCATTTAATCAAAAACATGAGATTAACTATTTTTTCCAGACTTGTTATTGGTTACCTTGTAATATTTGTACTGGCCATGACAGTAAGTATCTATGCTATTTCACATCTCCGTCAATTTGAGAAAGTTACCCGTTCTATAATCAATGTAGATAATCGTTTGATAGAATACAAGAAGAACCTTTCAGATATTCTCCTCTCGATGATGTTGTATGAAAAAAAATATATTTTTATTAAGGATGCAGGGCTCTACAGTCAATTTGACCTTGCATCGAATGATTTCGACAGGCAATTGACTGAATTAACAGCTATAGCTGAAGATGATAAGGCGCATGCTATGATCAACAGAATAAGACATCATAAACAGCGTTACCAGTCATTATTTAATGATGAAGTAAAGCATCTGGGGTCCGGACAAAGATACGCCGAGGAGAATTATAAAAAAGAAAAAGAATATGCTGTAAATGAAATGATGGAATCTTTAAAGCAATTGGAAGCGTACAGCCAGGGCAACACTTATTCCAAAGTCAGAGAGTTGAGTAAAGTCTACACCCGTGCAAACAAGGTAGCCTTAATCATTGGGTCGGTCTCCCTGATTTTCGGAATAATTATATCCATCCTTATTACAGTTAATATCACAAGACCGCTTTCTATAATAAAAAAGAAAATAGCTGATATAGCGAGAGGAGATTTTGGAAACGATTTGAAGCTCTCCTCTCCTCCGGAGATTGAAGTTCTGGCACAATCATTTAATTTAATGTGCAGCAAGCTGAAAGAGATAGACAAGATGAAGTCCGACTTTATTTCATTAATGTCGCATGAGCTGCGGACACCCCTTACTACTATTAAGGAAGGCACAAATCTTTTTACAGAGAGCCTGGAAGAATTGGGTGCTACAGAGAAGCAAAAGAGACTTATGACAATAATAAACGAAGAATGCAACCGTTTAATCAAGCTGGTCAATTCCCTGTTAGACCTTTCAAAGATGGAGGCCGGGATGATGGTTTATAATTTCAATAAGTCTGAACTCCTGCCCTTGATCAACAAGATTACCGGCGAAATGGAACCGCTGGCTGAGACCAGGAATATCAGGATTGAAACAGACATAAGCGGTGAACTGCCGCTTATCAAAATGGATACGGAAAGGATACTCCAGGTATTGAGAAACCTGGTGGGGAATGCGGTAAAATTTACGCCTAATGAAGGATATGTCTGTATTTCCGCATGCTCTATGGACAAGGGAGTGAAGATCTCCGTGTCTGATTCCGGAAGAGGAATATCCGAGCAAAAAGTAATTGCAATTTTTGATAAATATTATCAGGATACCCTTGCGACTTCCAGTAAAATCAAGGGTACCGGATTAGGTTTGGCAATAGTTAAACAAGTTGTGAATTCACATGGAGGTAAAGTTTGGGTAGAGAGCACATCGGAACAGGGAAGTGTATTCTCCTTTGTATTGCCTGTCTGATCTTTTCTTTATTTCCGGGTTGCGCCACAATAAAGAAATTTGAAAACCGGAGCAGTGCGAACAGCATGCTTCTTGAAAGCAGGAAATTGATTTCAGAGGGCAATTTTGACGGGGCGCTTAAAGAAAACGAGAGGGTCATGTCTTTTTATATTAAAGAACCGCCCGGCGATCAGGCGATGTATAACATGGGACTCATATATGCCCATTATATGAACCCTGGAAGAGACCTCGATAAGTCCCTTATGTATTTTGAAAAAGTGATTGATGAACACCCGCAAAGTCCGCTTGCCGAGCAGGCAAAAATATGGGTTGGATTGCTGAAAAAAATATCCATGGATGAAGAATATTTTTCCCGCAGCAGTAAAATGTTGTCCAGGGGCGATTATCAGGGCGCGCTGAAGGAGAACAGGAAGGTATTATCACTTTATAATACTGCGTCTCCTGGCGATCAGGCCCTGTTTAATATAGGACTTGTTTATGCTCATTATGGCAATCCTGACAAGGACTATCTGGAAGCCATTCAATACTTTGAAAAACTGATCCAGAAGTATCCGGGGAGCCCGCTAGTTGAACAGGCCAAAATCTGGGTCAATGTTTTGAATATAATTGAAAAGGTAAAGCAGGTGGATATTGAGATTGATAAAAAGAAAAAGGAGTTGACGAGATAGGAATGGCTATGACTGCGGGAAAGATATTAGTTGTCGATGATGACAGTAACCTCCTTGAAGTGATAAGAATGAGACTTGAATCGGCAAAGTATGATGTTGTTACTGCCGAGCGGGAGGAAGAGGCATTAAACGCGCTGAAGGAAGACGTGATTGACATGTCTGTAATTGACTTGCAGCTTGAAAAGACGGACGGGATAACCCTTATGGAGAACCTGCACAGGATAAATCCCGACGTCCCGGTCATTATACTTACCGCATACGGAACTATTGAAAGCGCTGTCGAAGCCATGCGGAAGGGGGCCTATAGCTATCTTACGAAACCTTTTGATCCCAGGGAGCTGCTTTTTCAGATTGATCATGCCATGGAAAAACGCAGACTCACGTCTGAAGTCAAGAGACTTCAGGGTCTTTTGGAAGAGAAATATGATTTTTCAAATATAATCGCCAGGAGCGATAAAATGCAAAAGGTCTTGGCAAATGTGTCACTATTTGCCAAGACAGACTCGACAGTATTTATCCACGGCGAAAGCGGAACGGGAAAAGAACTTATTGCCAGGGCCATTCATCTCGGAAGCGGCAGAAAGGAAGGACCTTTCGTGGCCATTAACTGTGCTGCCATACCAGAGAATCTCCTGGAAAGCGAGCTTTTCGGATATGAGAGAGGCGCCTTTACCGGGGCGGTGCAAAGTACAAAAGGATTGTTTACCCAGGCACATGAGGGGACTCTTTTTCTGGATGAAATCGGTGATATGCCGTTTTTACTTCAAAGCAAAATTCTCAGGGTGCTCCAGGACCGGCAGGTCTATCCTCTGGGCTGCAAAAAACCGGTTGACGTTGATGTCAGGATTATCGTTGCCACCAACAAAGACCTGCAAAAAGAGGTCGAAAAGGGCAATTTCCGCCAGGACCTTTTCTACAGGGTCCATGTCATTCCTGTAAACTTGCCTCCCCTGAGGGAGAAGAAAGAGGACATATCTTCGCTTGTTGAGCATTTCCTGGAGAAATTCGGCCAGAAAATGAAGAAAAAAGTGAAAGGGCTGACTCCGCAGGCAATGCAAAAACTTATGCTTCATGACTGGCCGGGGAATGTACGTGAACTGGAAAATACTATTGAATTTGCAATGGCCATGACCCAAAGCAACATCATTAGTGAGGAACTCATTCTTCAAACAAATATTCAATCTCCTGACAAATTTAAGCCTTTCAAAGAGGCCAAGTCTGCATTCGAAAAGGAATATCTTCTGAATCTCCTTAAGCTGACTCAAGGCAATGTAAGTAAAGCATCTGATCTTGCCGGCAAATACCGGGCAGATTTTTATCAGCTCCTGAAAAAATATGATCTGAAGCCTGAAGAGCACAAAAAGTAAATGTGTGATTTTCATTCCTCTACCGTCACTATGTATAGAGTTGTATGACTTACCCTTCACGCCCTTATATTTAATTTTGCCTTCCAATATTACATAGTCTCCTTGGATTAAATGATTATGTTGTATAGAAATCCATACATGATTTTAATTCTGAACTGTCTGCTATAAATCAGTTGTAGAAATAAACTTGATTGAAATTGACGAGTTATCATCATCATGAATGACTGGCACGAGGGTTGCAGTTAACGGGCCAATTCATGAAATAAGATGCTGTCCCACAAAAGGACAAATGTGCAGTACAAGAACCGAGTTGTTATAAATGCGTTCTTATGAACGCGGATTGGAGAATGAAATGATTACACGGGAAACAATACTTGAGCAAATATCCGAAAGCTGCCAAATGTGCAGAGAATGCGATCCTTGCTGTACATGGAACATACTAAAAAAATGCATTGAAAACAATAGATGTTCTAAAGATTTGTTAGGCGCTACAACTTTATAAATGTTCAAAAGGACATATCATCACAAATATTATTTGATCGGACTTGTGTCTTTCTTCCTTATATTTTTTTATACTCCTCTGTTGTTTGCAGTGGGTAATGTTGTAAAGATTTCCTGGAGTCCTCCAACGACTAATATTAACGGGTCACCTCTCACCGATATAAACGGCTACAGAGTTTATTATGGGAATAGTTCAAGAAACTACACCCGTATCATTAATGTCGGCAATAATATGACTTATGATGTTAATGATTTAGCGGAGGGGCTTACTTATTATTTTGCAGTAACGGCATACGACACCTCCGGCAATGAAAGTTTATACTCAAATGAAGTTTTTAAGATCATCCCGTCATTGAATATACCTCCTATCGCGAATCCGGGAGGAATATATTCAATCGCCGAAGGGCAGGCAACAATTCTCAATGGGTCGGGCTCAAGCGATTTGGACGGAAGCATAGTGCGTTATGAATGGGACATAAATAGCGACGGGATATATGACTATAGTTCCGTGTCAGCAACGAGCAGTCACATATTTGGCCGTCAGGGCGTCTATATTGTTAAACTCAGGGTGATTGATAATCTTGGAGCAGCAGGAGAGGCTGTGACGATGGCTTATATCTCAGACACATCACCAGCAGCAGTTTTTACTGGAAATCCGACAGGAAGCACAGCGCCGTTAACAGTGAACTTCAGTAACACTTCATCCGGATTTGACATGCCGTTTACATACGCATGGGACTTTGACAACAACGGCACTATAGATTCGACTCTCAAGGACCCTTCCTTTACATACACAAATCACGGATCATTTACAGTGAAATTGTCGGTAAGTGATTCGGACGGGAGTATCAGCACTTTTACGAAAACGGATTATATAACTGTTAATAGTTCGCACGCGCTTGATTGTCCTGATGGAGGGAATATAATGTGCCTGCAAAGAACAGATGGAGGCAGCGACAGTGACAACCTGGATAACGGAAAGCCCAGGGCGGATGTCAACTATGAATTCCTGATAAAAGTAAAAGATACCTCGGGCAGGGCCCCGCAATATGTAAATCTTTATATGGCCCAGCGGCATGCTCCTTTGCCTGACGATTTCTACAGCTACACTATGTCGTGCGACAAAAATATCAGTTCGGGAGGATTATGTACATATGTAACAAAACTGGGGCCTGCCGCAGTTCATAAGTTCTATTTTAAGGCACAGTTTTTTGACGGCGCTATACTGAGATACCCTGAGACAGGATACATTACAGGCCCTGAAGTACAACTGCTCAGAGGCTTTAACCTTGCAGGTATACCAAGAAATATCGGAAACGATGTCCTTGGCGGCTATAATGCATTTGGAAGTACACTGTCATACCGGTGGGATGAAGGAGGATATTATACGGAAATATCAAATGAAAAACCTGTAAAGCCTGGCGAAGGATATTATATTGATAAGCAGGCAAACACATTGCCGGAGTTGGCGGAATATGGGGAGATACAGGATACAGAGACTGTTATCGAACTTAAGCCGGGATGGAACATTATAAGTAATCCTTACTCCGGGAATGTTGAACTGTCACGGGCAAAGATTCGGAAAGGAAACAATAAGCCTGTTAGCTGGACCAGGGCAAATGCCAATAGGTGGACAGCTAATGCTATTTCTTACAGAAGTGGCGCGGATTGGGGAGATTACTTTATTTTAGAAGGTGCTCCTCAGGCAAAACTGGTTCCATGGCGGGGATATTGGATATTCCTGTACATGACAGATGATACGTATTATATTTTGATACCTAAACCGGAGAAAATATAGGAGCGGAACTTAAATGATCAATATGGCTGCGGCTGTTCGTGCAATATTAGTATGTGAGTGTAAGAGAAGGACAATGACAGAACAAAAAAGAAAAACACTGATATTTATGTCAATTTTTATAGTCATTCATTTAATTTTTGCAGTCAGTTCAGAAGCCCAGCTTCCACCACCGCCGCCTTCTCTTAATAATCCGCCTTCTTCTCCTGAACTCGTTGTTCCTGCTGACAACCCCCAGCCTCCGTTAAGCACAACAGTTTCATTCGGATGGAATAAATCATCAGACCCTGACGGAGATACATTGACTTATGATTTATATGTATGTGAAGACGCTGATTTCATGACTGGATGCATTAATGAGACAGGGATAGCATTTATTTCAAACAACACGATCTACTATGCAGGAATTGCCAATAGCGGAACAGAATTATTAATGATGGGGTGCATAATGATATTCATGGGGATTTCCGGCGACAGAAAGAAAATACCACTCTTGATGGCAATAATGGCGATTGCCGGAATATTATTAATCTCTTGCGGAAGTGGCGGAGGGGGAAGCAGTGGAGACGAAATATCGGCTAATTCCGCGACTGCATCCGATGATGTCGGTATAACAGTTTCAGGACTTAAAAATGGCGCTACATATTACTGGAAAGCAGTTGCCAAGGACGGTTTCGGCGGAGAGGGTCACAGCAGTGTCAGAAGTTTTGAAACACAGTAGATAAGAGCGCATTCAAGAGTGGCTTCAGAATCAATATAATGCTTTTTCAGCAGAGCCTCCTCAGGATTCGAGAATTTAATTCAACTCAACAGTTTATGTTAAAATATGCAAGATTTGATATCAATTGCATTAGGAGGTCGTATGATTCCGGAGTTGAAATATAATGAACAGGGACTTGTTCCGGCCATAATCCAGGATATAAATAATAACGAGGTCTTGATGCTTGGATATATGAACAGGGCTTCATTGGAAAAAACAATTGAAACCGGCAAGACCTGTTTCTGGAGCAGATCCAGGCAGAAATTCTGGACCAAAGGCGAGACTTCAGGAAATTTCCAGCTTGTCAAAGAAATTCTGTACGATTGTGATCTCGATACTCTGCTCATAAAGGTGGAGCAAAAAGGCTCTGGCGCCTGTCACACAGGAAACAGAACGTGCTTTTATAGAAGCATTGAATAGCCGTTTGATAGCAGGGCAGGTGCATGGCATGCCGTGCATCTGCAACCCAGGGGGACAATATGAAATTAGGGGAAAGAGGGGAAGGGCTCGCCGTACAGTTTTTGAAGAAGAAGGGATATAAAATCATTACACAAAATTACAAGACCCGGATAGGAGAGATTGATATTATTGCAAGAGAAGGGGACACGCTTGTTTTTGTAGAAGTTAAGACAAGGGAAAGTATTGCATATGGAAAGCCGTTTGAGGCGGTGAATTATTTCAAGAAGAGAAAAATCTCAAACGCGGCATTGTTGTATCTGAAGAAACTGAAAGAAATTCCCCCTTGCAGATTCGATGTTGTAAGCATCTATTTCGAGCAGGGCAAGCCGGATTGTGAACTTATAAGGGATGCATTTGAAGTGTGATAGAAAAAAAGTGGCAATGTATGTTGATAACACAGCACAGATAATATTATTGTTTAGAATTTGTGAGAGTAGTTGTGGTATTATGTATAGTCAAATTCAGTACGGGGCGTAGCGCAGTCTGGTAGCGCGCACGGTTCGGGACCGTGAGGTCGGAGGTTCGAATCCTCTCGCCCCGACCATTGCTTTCTCAAATCATCCCGCTGTATACACCTGACCGATGGGAGACTCATCGGCAATGAATAAGGAAGCTAATAAGAGTGAGCTGACAGATCCAGTAATGGGATAAGGGAGCTTCTTTATACCATTTTCTGTACAGGATAAATCATGCCTGTGTGGGGAATGGTTTTCTTCATTGGGGACAGTATGTTACTAGTGTCGGCATTTAAGGCGTCCGGATAAATCAAATAAAATGGTGGACGGTAGGGGATTCGAACCCCCGGCCTCCGCGTTGCGAACGCGGCGCTCTCCCAGCTGAGCTAACCGCCCTTTCCATAAGCTTTAATATATACTTCTTATAATCGCCTGTTAAGAGCTGACTTGTGCCTGCACACAGTTAGTTGCGAAATTGACGCCTATCTTTTTGTTTAGGTATTATAACATTTGGTGTTTAAAGAGTTAACACAGAGAATAATTGAGGTAAGCTGAATGGCGAATGAAAGTAATTGACTCAAGGTTAGCATGATGAGAAGAAAAGTTAAAATATTGACAATCTTGGGATCAATTACAGTGTGCTTCGGCATTTTGTTTTTCCTTCTCAGGGGCCCCTACCTATCAAATTCAATAAAAAGAATCCTCGTCCCTGTGTTTGAAAATGCGACACAGGAAAGAGTAATTATTGACAAGGCAGTCATCAATCTTTTCCCATTCTATGTTCAGGTCAAGGGGTTTAAACTCTTTGACAAGGATGGAAACCGCCTTCTCTGGATTACAAAAACCCGGGCATATATTGATCTGATCGGTCTGTTGTCGCGCGAGATCAGGATAAGGAAGCTGACACTTAAAGAGCCTGACCTGACCGTTAATGAGACAGATGTGCAAAGGGTCATTGATCACCTGAAGAAATCAGACCTTGTCGGAGAAGAAGGGAAATACAGGGTAACGTTGAAGAATATTCAGCTTACTGACGGTAATGTATCATACCTCACGGCAGATAAGCTGTCCCGCTTTTCGGGCAGCAGCCTGTATATGGACATGGCGCCTAAAGGGATATCTTACATAATAACCGTCTTAATGAATAAGGGGACATTGAAACTTGCAAACCAGTCGGAGCTGGAAGGCGGTTTTGACGGAAAAATCAAAATCAAAAAAAACAGAATACAGGTAACAGAATTTAATCTTTCCTCTTCCGGTTCTTCTTTTTCAGCGGATGGTGAAATATTTCTTTCTGAGGACGGGAAAATTGAAGACGGCAGTTTATCAGTGAAGACTGAAATCAAGACGTCAACCATTAATTTAATCTACCCACTGAAAGAGCAAAAAGACGCGCTCCTGTCTTTTGATGGTTTTGTCAGACTGCTTAAGCGTGAAGATTCAAAATGGCCGGGACTTGCAGTTGATTTAAAGACTGACAGCCGGTTTTATCTTGAAACATTAATGGAGATATTGGCAGTTGATCAGAACATAACGGGTGAGCTTTCTTTAAAAGGTACGATTACCGGTACGTTCCCTGATATCGAAGGGAAGGGCAATGCTAAGCTTACAAATGCCGTGCTGGACACTTTGCACCTTGATGAAGTTGAAGGAGAATTAACTTACAAAGACAATAAATTTGCATTGAACGGGTTTAAGGCGCGCACCTACGACGGCATGATTGAAGGAGACGGACATATATTGATTCCAAACGGGAATTATATGGCTGATGCGCATATGTCCGATATTAACAGTCCTCAGTTTTTTAAGTTTTTAAAATGGGAGCCGCCGTTTCCTGAGGGTAAGATATCCGGGGACTTCAAGCTCTATCACGAAAAAGGACAGCATATTGAAATCATTGCGGATGTTAATTATCGCAGTACATTCCGTGCGGAAGGAAATGTGCTGGACAGACTTTCCACAGCCTCCGTCTCTCTGGAACTGAGGGACAATATCCTGTGGCTTGCAGACTCGGTTCTTTCCACAGACAGAACAAATCTCATGCTTGACGGAGCCATAGATTTCAATGATGAAACACTGGATTTGAATTTGAAACTGGACAGTCCGGATGCGGCAGATCTGACGGCCCCATATTATACAAAGCTCTTTGCACCTGTAAGTTTCGAAGGTACAGCGAATGGGCCTGTCGAGGCCCCGGTGATCACTGGGAGGGTTGCGGCAAAAGCCGGCAGCATTCATGGGATAAAGTTCACAAAGGCCTCTGCGGACCTTAGATACAATATAAGCTCTCTTTCAGTTGACCGGCTGTTAATCAGTCAGGACGACGCTGAATGCGATGTTTCAGGAACAATTGACTTTAGAAAGGCAGAAAGACTTTTTTCTTTTCTAGATCCTTTTTACAAAGCCAGGGCAGAGTGCAGGAATGTTGATATCAGGCCTTTTGTTAAAGAGGCATACAAAGAAATGCCGGTATCAGGGCGTGTAAGCGGGAAGGCATCATTTGAAGGTGATCCAGATAGTTTTGTCAGTCCTGGCGACATGATCATAAGCAGTGCTGATATATATGGCCAAAGCCTGGATAAAGTAAGTGTCAGGTACGAACTCCGGCCGAAAGAAATAGAATTTAAATCAGTTAAGGCGCTCAGGGCCAAATCCAGTCTTGAGGCAAAAGGGACTTTGTCCTTTAATAAAAAATACAGTGTCTCGGTTTTGTCGGACAGGATAAGTTTAAGGGACCTGTCGGCTTTTAAAGATTCCCCTTTTGACATGACGTTCGGGCTCGCTGTAAACGGGGCCGGTTCAATTAATGACCCGGACCTTAAATTTTCATTGACTATTGATGAAAGTTCTCTAAGGGACGTGCCAGTCGGCAAGGGGGAAATAACAGGGACCCTGGTTAATGATAAACTCATGGCCAAAGGCAGTTTTCTTGGCGGCCTGATTACATCTGAGGGCGGGGCTGTTTTAGCGGACAAAATAAAATGGAATGTAAATTCAAGACTCGGGGAAGGCAGATACGATTTTCTCCTGAAAGGTTTCATGAAGGAAGCCCCTGAGGATTTTCTGCTCACCCTTGAAGGAAGAGTTAATATGGAAGGGCAGGGGGACAATATATCAATCAAGTCAAAATTTAATTCCGCTGCCGTGAGTTTATATGGATATGATTTGAAAAACAGGGAAGATATTGAAATGGAGCTGGTTGATGATGAGCTTCGTATAAAGTCCCTTGCTTTGTCAGGAAAAAAGGGGGATTTGTACGCAGAAGGTTCCGTTAGACTTTACAATAACTACAATCTGCACATAAAAGGAAATATGGAAGTCGCTCCCCTGAGGGCACTGAGTGAGAAAATCCTATCGTTAAGAGGAACAGGCAGATTTGAAATTGACGTTACAGGGCCGTGGACAAGGCCGGAAGTTTATGGAGAAATTTATCTCCGGGACACAACTGTCTCAATTAAGACACTATCTCATAAGATCGGCCCGCTCGACGGAGACTTTTTTTTAAAGAAGGACAGATTTACTTTTGACCACGTTCATTCCAAATTCGCCGGTGGTACAATAGACGTGTCCGGCGCTGGATATCTTGACGGATTGGCATTAAAGAGGCTATTCGTGTCTGCAGATATCGATGGAATAAAAATCAGGCCTGCCGAAGGCCTCAGTACGGAGCTGGGAGGAAAACTGTTCTACGATACCTCTGCGAAGGGGTCCAGTCTGACGGGCAATGTTGATATCAGAAAAGCCAGATATACAAAAAGGATTGAGTGGAAAAGCTGGCTGCTTGGTCTCAAACAGTTAAATGATGACCATGGTGTTTATCCTGCATTTCTTGAAGGTACCGCTATGAATGTGCATATTACGGGCGATGAAAATATAATGATTGACAACAATATCGCCAGAACTCCGGTAAAAATCGCCCTCAATCTTTCAGGTACCGTAGCTCAAAAAGGCCTTCTGGGGCGAATTGAGGCAAATGAAGGCACTTTATATTTCAGGAGCAGAGAGTTTAATATTCTCGAGGGCAGCAGTGTGACATTTGTAGATCCGTACAGCATTTCTCCCCTATTTCATATTGTTGCTGATACATATATTGGCGATTATTACGTCAAGCTTAACCTGGACGGCACTATGGAGAATTTTACCCTGACCTTTTTTTCGGACCCGCCTCTTTCGGAAACGGAGACTCTTGCCCTGCTTACCACTGGGCAGACCGGCAAGGATGGGAGGGGGATTGAAAGCGGCATTGCCGCAGGCGAGGCCACGTCGCTGCTGACAGGAGGGATCCAGGATACAGTGGAGGAAGAGTTCCAGTATTACACCGGCTTTGAGAGATTTGCGATAGAACCGCATACGACGACGGAAGGCGCGTTCGTTCCCAGGGTAACCATAGGCAAGCGGCTGGTTGAGAATAAACTGTACGTGATATATTCTACTGCTATCGGAACGACAGAAGAAAATATTATAAAGCTCGAATACAAGATAGATAAAAACCTTTCCCTTGTCGGTTCCAGAAATGAGATAGGCAGCGCAGGAGTGGATTTTAAATACCGGTTTGAATTCAAATAAACGGCAACTGGGACATACAAAATGAAAAACAGCAGATGTCTGATTATTGAAACGCGGTTATTAATTTCTTTTATCTTTCTTTTATTTTCTTTCCCCATTCACATATATGCAGAGACTATTACCCCTGCTTCTCCTCTTCAGGTTGATGAATTAAGCCTGGAAGGGGGGGCCGGACCGGAAATAACAGCTATTGAAGTCAGGGGCCTCACCCGAATAGAAGATGAAGAATTAATTGATCTGATAAGTCTCAGAACAGGCGATAAACTCGACAGACAGGAGTTAAGCAGGGGAATAAGGAGGGCGTTTCAGAAGGGTATTTTTCAGGACATAAAGGCCGTAACCGGGCCATATGGGGACGGAGTCAAATTGGTATATATTGCAAGCGAAATACCGCGTGTTGATGAAATAATCATCAAGGGGAACAGGAATATAAGAGAAAAGACAGTCACGGAGAAATTTTATTTTAAGGAAGGAGAAGATTATAAGGAAGAATACCTTGACACTGCCCGTCTGGCCTTATTAGAGTTTTACAGCAGAAAGGGATACCAGGATGCAGAGGTCAAGATTACAGTTGAAACCTCTGATAAGAAATCATGGGTCAACATACTCATCAATATTGACGAGGGACAGCCTGTAATTGTGGAGCAGATAGAAACGGAAGAAGAGGTCAGGCACATAATCAGGCTTGATAAAGGAGACGTCCTTGATGTAATCGAACTGGATCAGGACATGAAAACGATAGAAGAATATTATAAAAAGAGGAATTATATAAAACCGGTCGTGGGCCCCTACCGGTTCAGTAATGGCACCCTTACTGTCCCGGTTAATCCGGGAGCAAGGTTTGAAGTTAAATTTAAAAACAATACCGCATTCACTGATGGAAAGCTGGCAAAAGAACTATCTTTTATAGAAAATGAAGACATCACTGATGAAGATATTGCTGAAACAGCAGACAGCATCAAGCGTTTCTATATAAGCAAGGGATATTATAGCGCACAGGTTGCCGCAGGTGTTGAAAGGGAAGATGACGTCATCAGGATTACGTTCATAATTTTTGAGGGAGAAATTGCAGTTTTAAGAAACATATATTTTTCAGGGACCAGCATTAATACGGAGGGCATTAAAAAAATATTGCCGTTTGATGAAAACAAGACGTTCAATGATGATCTGCTGGATGAGAGCAGGGATTCGATCATCAGGTTTTACAACGCCCTCGGCTATCTGCAAGCGAATGTTGCGGAGATAAAAAAAGACTTTCAGAATAACGGCAGGGACTTGAATCTTGAATATATTATTAATGAAGGGACCCTGACAATAATTAAGACTATTTACGTAATCGGGAACAGACGGATTAACGCGTTTCAGATACGCAGGGCATTAGATCTTAAAGAAGGAGCGCCCTATAATGTGATTGATATCGGTGATGCCAGGCGCAGAGTGCTTTCTCTTTATACCCGATACGGCTATCTGGACGTTAGCGTGGACGTTGAAAGTAAAATTGACACGGGAGATGCCTTCCTTACATTTAACATAACTGAAAATAAGCCTTCAATTATTGGGAAGATCATATTGAAGGGTAATCAAAAGACCAAGTCCAAAGTCATAATGAGGGAATTTACTCTTAAAGAAGGCGAGCCCTTCAATTATGAAGAAATAGCACGCATAAAGCAGCGTCTTTACAAGCTTGGAATTTTCAGTGAGGTGGCGATTGATGCGCTAGATGGAGGCATTGAGACAGATGATGTGATTGTTAAAGACATGCTTGTTTCTTTAAAAGAGGGGAAATCGGGTTCAGTGGAAATAAGTCTGGGTTATGGAGATTATGAACAGGTGAGGGGGACGCTTGAAATAAGCTATCGTAACATCGGCGGATATAACAGACAGGCAGGCTTTCGCACGGACCAGAATTCGATAGAAAGACGGTATATATTCAATTTCAGAGAGCCGTGGCTGTTTAACTGGCCTGACGTGCCTTTGAAAATATATCTGATCAGGGAAGATAAGAGGGGAATCAATATAGATTCAAGAGAAGTGCTATATGAAATCGACAAACAGAGCTTTATTGCCGGAATCGAGAAAGAGATAGCAGACGGCCTTAAGGTCGGGCTTGACTACGAATATTCTTTTACTGATACAAAGGATGTAGCGGAGGATGTCATATTAAGCAAGGAAGATTCGGGGACCCTGGGTATTAGTAGTTTGTCTCCTTCAATATATTTTGATAAACGGAATGACCCCTTTAATCCTACCTCCGGGTCCCTGCATGGCATTGTCGTAAAATATGCTCCAAAGGAACTCCTCTCAGAAGCGGAATTTGTAAAGGGTGCCATACAGAGTTCCTGGTATTTCCAGATAATGAAACCCGTTGTGCTGGCTTTTTCACTCAGGGGCGGTATGGCTTACGGGTTCGGGGATGATGAAGAACTGCCGCTGATTGAAAGGTTTTTTCTCGGGGGCAGGTCAACCGTCAGGGGATACAGTCATGACTCACTGGGACCGAAGGGGGTTGATGATAATCCGACAGGGGGAAATATATATGCCTTGACAAACTGGGAGTTGAGATTTTCTCTTGGAAAAGGGTTCGGTCTGGTCACCTTTGTCGATGCCGGGAATGTATGGAAGACTATAGATGAAGTGCGGGATGAACTTAAATATACTGCAGGAGCCGGCTTAAGATACAATACTCCGGTCGGCCCGATCAGAATAGACTACGGACATAAAATGAATAAAGATGAAGGCGAAAGCTCCGGAGAGGTCCATTTCAATTTCGGACATGCGTTTTGAGGCGGTCAGAGTGAACAGACAAATGATGAATCGAATAACTGTTGTAGTATTACTCGTTAGTTGTCAATTTCTGATTGTCACCCCATCTTATGCTGAAGTGATAGAACGGATTGTGGCGATTGTAAATGAGGATATAATTTTACTCAGTGAGTTTCAGAGTGTTCTTCTGTCCTCAATAGAACCTGACAGCCCGGCAGTGCGTGAAAGGGTGCTGAATGAAATGATTGACAATATGCTGCTGTTAAATGAAGCAAAGAAATACAGGATAAGTGCGCTGGATAAAGCTAATAAAGCTGAAATCGACAACAGCATTATTGTTGGAGAATATATAGACAGAAGGATAAAAGCATTAATTCATGTACCGTATGAAGACATCGAACGTTATTATCAGATGAACTCAGACCTTTTCAGGGGCAAAGAAATTATTGATGTAAGGGACGCAATCGAAGAACAGCTTGTGGAGACAGAACTCAGGATCAAACTGAGGGAGCACCTGGGAGAATTGAGAAAGAAAGCTTATGTACGGACCCAATTGAACAGGGAACAGCCTGCGGAACAACCCCTGCTCTGAAATTACCCGGGAAATTGCTCAACAGTCCGCGGGCTTATTATGCGATATGACCCTGAAAAAGTTTTTGTATTCATCAGGCGGATCGATAATTTCAATCCCGACATTCTCTATATAACTATTGGACGAATTTTTAAAGGCCCACTTCTTCCTGCAAAATAAACTGATTGTATCTCCTGACGGAAGCCTGAACTTCAGATCAACAACTGTTTCAGATTTAGAAAATATCAGGGCTTCATTATTTGCGATTTTTGCATGTATGCCGTATTCGGAAATATTCCTGATAATGGCCGGATAAGACACGCTGTATGAAATAATCTCGGCTTCTATATTGACCGGGACCCTCATTGAAACTCTGTCAGGCATTTTTACTTTAACTCCGTTTGTTCTCTTTCAGTCTGGCCTTCGAGCCGAACTCGCACTATGTAATTTAATATCACTAAATTCATCATGTGTCAATATCATATGTGATATGATTTCGGAATGAGGGGCATATAGCGATATGAACAATCGCTATATTCGGTGTTGAAAAGTTGATAGGGAAAAAGGCTTGAGAGGACCTGACTTCATTACAAGGCCTGCAAGGCCTAGTACAGCATTTTCTCAGGCGGCCTCTGTTCGGGAACATAGGAGCGAATTATTTTACCGTCGTTCCATTCCTTCGAAACATAAAGATTACAGTAACAACTCCCGTACTCCCTGACATCAGGCTCCCGGTATATGCAGGGACAGATAATGTCTTTATCTTTATCGCGCTCGCCTGATGCGAGTCTGCAGGGGCAGGACATATATCCATAACGTTCTTTGTTGGTCAGAAGACCGCTGAGCAGATCCCGGACCACTTCCGTATCTTTATTAAAGAAGTATCCGACGGGTTCCTGAGTCTTCCGCAGCATATTATAGAGCTGTTCAACATCCATCAAAGTCCGAGCGCCTCCCTGATATCTTTCTCTTTGTGACCGATAATGACCTTGTCACCGATAATGATTGTCGGGAATGAACAGTTTTCATTGATCTTCCTGACTTCTTCGATAATGGTACGACGTTCATCACCGCTTAGCAGATCTACGTCCGTGAATTCGTATTTAACGTTACACTCATTTAATAATATTTTAGTGGCCTTGCAGTGGCTGCACGTGCTTAATGTATAGAGTTTTACCGGAGGAAACATGCAATATCTCCCTGAATGATTGTTCACATAATATCATTTTCCCATTGGGAATACAATCAGCTTGCATAACCCAAATCCCGATTTAGAAAACTGCAACACTATTTTCACAAGGGATCGAGACTAATTTTATAATCTATTGAGTCATTATCGTGGTCAAAGGTTGC
>JAGVNU010000123.1 GCA_020053105.1 Thermodesulfovibrionia bacterium | reverse complement strand
CTCTGCCATCATGGGCTGTATTGTCTGCAGCTTTTTCATGGACTTCTGGCTCTTATGCATTATTGGAATAAACGGGATTCTCGTAACAATAGTCAGTATAATTATGGCCCAGCCGTAATTACCCATAAAGCTATAAAAGAACTTCAATACCCAGAAAAGAGGCATTGCTACAAAGGCAAACCATCCGAAATCGATAATATGTTCAAGCCCGGTGTTCAGGTTTTTGAGTCTGTCGTATTCCTTGGGGCCCGCATAAAAAATAAAATCATTTTTGGGGGCCTTAAGTTTCAGTGCAATCTCCGCTGCATCTTTTTCCTTCCAGACATTTGCGCCCTCAACCGGCGTCACCGGGATAATGGCCGCGGTAAAATACTTGTCTTCCTGGGCAATCCAGTTAATATTGCCGGGGAAGGGTTTCGGGCTTTTCAATTTCTCGTCGAACTCCTCTCTGTCACCGCCGATAAGGATGACAGGGCCTTTATGCTCGCTTTGCTCTTTGTCATAGACACCGAAATTTGTCCCAACCGGCAGCATGTATGAAGGGGTGTTTGCGGTTTCTACAGAGATATCGACCTTGTAGTCATTATTGTGGAATATAAGGGTCTTTCTAATAGACATTCCCTGATTATCATATGAAAAAATTAATTCGCCCTGTGCAACGCCCTGTTTGGAAAGTGAGAGGTTTTTTGTGTTGACTGTATAAATGAATTTTTGAGGTACGTTACCGTTGGCACCTTCAAATACAATTCCCAATGGCGGAACAACGCCCGGCTCTTTTAAAAGAACTACCGGCATATTATTCTTGTCTTTATAAGTCTTCAGCTCCCAGTGTTTTACAATCGCCCCCTCTGTTGAAAAAACAGCCTTGAATAAATCCGTCTCAACAACGACATCGCTTACTTCAGCTCCTGCCGGGGCAATGAATTCACCGGGTATTTGTACTTCGGGAGTTACGGTTTCCGGTTTTGCCTGGGTATCAGTCTTTAATGGTGATGCCTCCTGCACTGACGGGACAGGGACAGGCTTTTGAGGTTCCGGCTTGGGAGTAAAAAAGAACGACCAGCCGAGCAGCACAACAATCGACAATACGACGGCTAACAGTGTACGTTTATCCATTATTTCACTCTCATTTCAAGGCATGAATTATCAGGGCATTCGACAGGATCATACCCTCCAGGATGAAAAGGGTGGCATTTCAGTATCCGTCCCGAGAAAAGCCAGAACCCCTTTATTACCCCGTACCTCTCGACCGCCTCCATGCAGTAACTTGAACACGAAGGGTGAAACCTGCATGAATGGGGTAGAAAGGGAGATATAAATTTTTTATAGCCGGTAATGGCAGCAAGAACTAATGACTTCACATTTTCCTTTATGCTATTAATTTTTATTCGAGAAGGATGGAGGTTCGCCCCGGTGTTATACAGACAATTTTTTCCTGCCCTTTGCACGCCTTCTCTTTATGACCTTGGCGCCGCCCGGGCTGCTCATCCTTATTAAAAAACCGTGGGTCCTTTTGCGCTTTTTGTTGTGAGGACGATATGTTGTATATGTCATGATGCTCTCCTTGTTTAATTAATGACTATCAGGAATAAAATTAATTCTGAATTTCAAGCTACTATTCTACTTATCCCCCGGAAAAAAATCAAACAAGTCTTTTACTTAATGCTTCCATCAGGTAAAACAATGCATTTCATAATATCTTCATAATCTCTTGAAAGAATATATAACTTTCTTCTAATATTAGAAAGTTCATTTAGTATTCATGGTCATTTCGACACAAACAAAAATTACAGGAGGCATACTTTTATGATTACCGGTGGAATCACGGCCATCAACGAAAAGGTCCGCGAAGAAAGTGTATTTGTCCAAAGCCTTTTGTCCGAATTTGAAAAGGTGATAGTCGGCCAGAAGTATTTGATTGAAAGACTCATAGTGGCGCTGCTGGCTAACGGCCACATACTTATAGAAGGTGTGCCGGGACTGGCCAAGACCCTGTCGGTAAGGGTCCTGTCCGGCGCGATAAAGACAAAATTCCAGAGAATTCAATTCACCCCGGACCTGCTCCCGGCCGACCTGCTGGGAACGCTTGTCTATAATCCTAAAGACGGCAGCTTCACAACAAAGAAAGGCCCGATCTTTGCCAACATCATCCTCGCGGATGAAATAAACAGGGCCCCTGCCAAAGTCCAGAGCGCTCTGCTTGAGGCCATGCAGGAAAGACAGGTGACGATAGGAGAAAACACCTTCCCCCTTGATGAGCCTTTCATGGTCCTTGCAACCCAGAACCCGATAGAGCAGGAAGGCACCTATCCCCTGCCCGAGGCACAGATAGACAGGTTTATGCTCAAGATAAACATCACGTACCCGTCTATCGAGGAAGAGCACAGGATCATGAGGAGCATGGCCGTTACAAACAGGAAAATCGAAGTTAACGCTGTAGTAGGTCCCGATGATATAAAGAGGGTCAGAAGTGTAGTCAATGACATATACATGGACGAGAAGATTGAAAAGTATATTCTCGATCTGGTCTTTGCCACAAGGGAGCCCGGTAAATATAAACTCAATGACCTGACCGGTCTTATCCAGTACGGGGCCTCCACCCGGGCGTCTATATACCTCAACATAGCTTCCAAGGCGTACGCGTTTATCCAGGGCAGGGGTTATGTCACCCCCCAGGATGTCAAATCCATAGGCCCCGATATCCTGCGTCACAGGGTAATCGTGAGTTACGAAGCCGAAGCTGAAGAAAAGACCTCGGACGATATCATAAAGAGAATATTTGAGGAGATTGAAGTACCGTAGGAAGGCCTCCTTGTCCTTTTAGTAAGTTATGATTCCAAAAGAAATCCTTCAAACAATTCGCAGGATACAGATAACCACCTCCCGGATGGTCACGGATGTGTTTGCCGGCCATTATCACAGCGTGTTTAAAGGGCAGGGTATGGAATTTGAAGAGGTCAGGGAATACCAGCCCGGAGACGACATCCGTTCCATTGACTGGAACGTTACCGCCCGCACCGGACGCCCCTTTATAAAGAAATTCATGGAGGAAAGGGAGCTGACCATTATGCTCCTTTTCGACATGTCCGGATCAACCTATTTCGGATCGGTAGATAAGCTCAAGCGGCAGCTGGCCGCTGAACTCTGTTCCCTGCTGGCCATGTCAGCGATCAAAAATAATGACAAGGTCGGGCTCATCGCCTTTACGGACAGGATAGAAAAATTCGTGCCTCCGAGAAAGGGGCTCAGTCATGTGCTCAGGATAATCAGGGAGGCATTATATTTTGAACCTGAAGGGAAGGCCACGGACATCTCAGGGGCGCTGGAGTACCTGGGCCGGGTCACGAACCGCAGCACGGTCACCTTCATCATTTCTGATTTCTACGACGGGGATTATAAAAAGCCTTTATCTATAGCCGGCAAACGGCATGATATTGTCGCCATATCCATAACGGACCCGAGGGAGACGGAACTGCCCGATATCGGCATCATCAACCTGGAAGACCCTGAGACGGGCCGGGATTTCCTGCTCGATACTTCAAATGCTGCGGTACGGAAGGATTATAGCAATAACTCTCTTAAGATGCTTGATGAAAGGCAGCGGCTCTTCCGCTCGACAAATATTGACCATATAGACTTACGCACTGATGTCCCATATGCCAGGGAACTGTACAAATTTTTCAGGATGAGGGAAAGGAGGATGTAACCATCAGAGGCTTATTCGGAATGATGATCTCCTTACTTCTAAGTTTTTCTTCCGCAGCCGCAGGTGTGACGGAGGACATTGAAAAGGCCGATATACGGGACATCAAAGGCCCGGTTGGCTTATACAACCTGACGTATCTCTACCTTGTTCTCGCGATCATTGTAATCATTATTATAATTGTCCTAATTGTCAGGTTCCTGAAAAAGAGGAAAAAGCCGCAGGAAATAATCATCCCTCCGAGGCCCGCCCATGAGATTGCTTACGAGGCGCTCAGGGAGTTGATGAACAGAGATTACCTGAAGGCAGGCAAGGTCAGGGAATATTATTTTGAGCTGTCAGATATAGTACGGCATTATATAGAGGACCGTTTTCAACTGAAGGCCCCTGAAATGACCACAGAAGAATTTCTTGCAACACTTAAGTATTCCGGGGTATTAAACAAGGAACAAAAAGGAGACGTGAGGGATTTTCTGTCTCACTGCGATATGGTGAAGTTTGCGAAATATCTGCCTGACCAGAGGGAGATTGAGCTCAGCTATGATTCAGCAAGGAGACTGATCGACGGGACAAAGGAGACTGCTGTTCAGGAGGGGACGGCGAAATGACCTTCCAGAACCCATGGATATTGATATTACTTCCGGTGGCCGCTGCAGCCCTCCTTTTCAGTATGAAGGGCGAACGTCAGCCGGCGCTCCGGTTTTCAACAGAAAGTCTGCTCAGCGGCTTAAAATCAACGCTTAAGCTGAGACTGTTCAGGGGAATAATATTTTTAAGGATGCTGGCCATTTTTTTAATAATCATTGCGTTGAGTCGTCCCCAGTTAATGCTTCAGGAGTCAAGGATTGAGACTGAAGGCATAGACATTGTGCTGGCTGTTGACACATCTACGAGCATGCTAGCAGAGGATTTTGAACTCGGGGGAAAACGTGATAACAGGCTTGAAGTTGTCAGAGATGTCGTAAAGGACTTCATATCCCGCCGCCACAGCGACAGGATCGGCATAGTTGCGTTTGCTGCAAATGCATACACAGTGTCTCCCCTTACTCTTGATTACGGGTGGTTACTGCAAAACCTCGACAGGGTAAGGATCGGCATGACCGAAGACGGCACGGCAATAGGCTCCGGCTTAAGTTCGGCACTCAACAGGCTGAAAGACTCCGATGCCAAAGGCAAGGTCGTTATACTTCTGACTGACGGCAGAAACAATGCGGGGAAGATATCACCGCTTACCGCTGCTGATGCAGCCAGGGCCCTGAAGATCAAAGTCTATACAATCGGGGCCGGCTCAAAGGGGCCCGTGCCCTATCCGGCAAAGGATTTCTTCGGCAACACCGTTTACAGGCAGGTACAGATTGATATAGATGAAGACACACTGCAGAAGATAGCGGAAAAGACAAAGGCCCTGTATTACCGTGCCACGGACACAAAATCACTCAGAAATATTTATGATGAGATAGACAAGATCGAGAAGACACCCATTGAGGAAAAGGGTTATACGGAATATAAAGAGCTGTTTCATATCTTTCTGATTCCGGCCCTTGTCTTATTAATAATGGAAGTGATATTGAAAAATACTGCGTTGAGGAGAATACCGTAAAATAGGTGACAGCCAATCTGTAAGGTTAGAAAATGACATTCGGAAACTTCCACGCTATACATTATCTATGGCTTCTGCCGGCGCTGGTCCTCTTTTATATCTGGTCATATAACAAGAGAAACCGGTCGATGGAGTTATTTGCAGCAAGAGACCTTCTTGTTCATTTAACGCCGTCAATGGACAGGAAGAGACAGAACATAAAGGCTGTGTTGATCTTGATTTCAGTTTCCGTAATTGCACTGTCCCTCATGAGGCCTCAATGGGGCTTTGAGTGGAAGGAGGTGACCCGGAGCGGTCTTGATATCCTGATTGCCATTGACACGTCCAAGAGCATGCTTGCCGAAGATGTAAAGCCGAACAGGCTGGAACGCTCAAAGCTTGCAGTCAAGGATTTAATCCATAAGCTGCAGGGTGACAGGATCGGGCTTATCGCCTTTGCAGGCAGCGCATTTCTGCAGTGCCCCCTGACCGTTGATTACAGCGGTTTTATGCTTTCGCTGGATGACCTGAATGTCAACACACTCCCAAAAGGCGGAACTTCTTTATCAGATGCAATCAGGGTGGCCCTCGACAGCTACGAGGGCGGCAAGAAAAAATATAAGGCGCTTGTGATCATCACCGACGGGGAAGACCATGAGGGCAATGCAGCGGAATGGGCTGAAAAGGCAAAGGAGCAGGGCATTAAAATATTCACCATTGGCATTGGTACCAGAGAAGGTGAACTTATTCCGGTGACTGATGAATCCGGCAATCGTATGTTTCTGAAAGACAGGAGCGGGAATGTTGTAAAAACAAGTCTGGATGAGAAGGCGCTCCAGGACGTCGCCCTGGCTACAGGCGGCAGTTATGTAAAGGCAACCGCTACGGAATTCGGCCTTGACCTGATTTACGAAGAAAAATTATCAAAGATGGAGAAGCGGGAGGTTGAAAATAAAATGATCAGGAAATATTATGAGAGATATCAGATACCTCTGGCAATCGCCCTTTTGCTGCTATGTGTTGAGCCATTTATTAGAGAGAGGAAGAATGTGTAAGGGCGTATTTGCAATACGCCCTTACAACAGATAACATGAGAAACATATTGTCAATAATACTATCTGCTTGTTGCTTATTGTTAATGGCCAATAGCACATTGGCATCCTCCTCTGGCGATATCAGAAGAGGGAACAGATTATATAAGCAGGAAAAATTCAGTGAGGCAGCGGACAGCTATAATCAGGCGTTAAAGCAGTCGCCTGATTCGGACATCGCCCATTTCAACCTAGGAGATGCCTTATATAAGAAGGGGCAGTACAAGAAAGCCATTGATGCCTTCACAAAGGCGCTGAGCACAGACAACAAAACACTTGAGGCAAAGGCGATCTACAACCTCGCAAACAGCAAATATAAACTCGGCGCTCAGGCAGCGGATTCAGATTTGAATTCTGCAATAAATATGTACCGTGAGGCCCTTGCTTATTACAAACGGGCCATAGAGATGAAAGAGGGGGACAAAGATGCAAAATTCAATCACGAGCTGGTCGAAAAGAAGTTAAAGGTCCTTCTGAACCGGCAAAAGAACCAGCAGCAGAATCAGGACAAGAATAACAATAAAGGCCAGGACAAAAAAGATAAACAGGACAGCGGGCAATCACAGGAAAAATCAGACCGGCAAAAAGAAGAAGAAAAACAGCAGGCAGGCCAGCAGAAGAAGCAGGGCACTGAGGGCAAAGAGGCAGGCGCAAAAGAGGACAAGGGCAAGCCAGCATCAAAAGATGAAGAGAAAGGGACGCAGCCTTCCGTCGCCAGGAAAGATGATGCAGAAGGCATGACTCCTGAGGAAGCCAGGATGCTCCTTGATGCCTACGGACAAGAGGGGACTATAGATGATAAGCATGAAAACAGGGGACAGTCCGGGGAAGTCTTAAAAGATTGGTAATATCATGAATATCAGGAAGAAATATATAATGGCTGTTATCAATTATCTGCTAATGACGTTTGTTCTGACATCATCTGCAGCATATGCCAAAGAGATTGGTTTCCAGGCTGCACTGGACAGAGAGGTAATATACCTCGGTCAGAGCGCACAGCTCCAACTCCAGTTTCAGGGCTCCACTGACATCCCGGCCCCGGATATTCCTGCCATAGACGGTCTTCAGTTGCGCTATACCGGCCCTTCCACCATGATGTCGATAGTCAACGGCAGGATGTCGTCTTCGGTTACTCATATATACAGGCTTGTGCCGCTAAAGACAGGAAAATTCCAGATCGGGCCTTTCTCAACTCAGCATGAGGGCGATACATATAGATCAAACGTCCTTAATGTGGAAGTCCTCGACAGCGCTGCGAATGCAGGAGGCCGGGCAGAGCCACAGCAGAAGCCGGCAGCCAGCCTGGGCGACAGGGTATTTGTAAAAATGCATGCAGGGAAAAAGAGCGCGTACATAAATGAAATAATACCTCTGACCATAAAACTTTATATAAGCGGAATAGGGGTGAGCGACATCCAGTACCCTGAATATAACCGTGAAGGATTTTCCGGCGGCCAATTCGACAAACCGGGCCAATACAAAGAAACAGCAGGGGGCTCAGAGTATGATGTTGTAGAGTTCAAGACCAGTATATTCGCAACCAAAGACGGGACATATAAAGTGGGCCCGGCCCGGATCAAGGCCAACCTTGTTACCCAGAAGAGGAGAAGCCGCCATTCTCCTTTTGATGATTTTTTCGGCAATTATGAGACCTATCCTGTGGAGCTGAAGTCTGAAGCGCTGTCTCTTAAGGTGCTGCCTCTGCCCGTCACAGGAAGGCCCTCTGACTTTAAGGGGGCCCTCGGTAATTTTAATTTCAACCTTGAAGTGTCCCCTGCTGAGGTAAAGGCCGGAGATCCGGTGACGTTAAAGATGATCATTTCCGGGAGCGGCAATTTTGATTCCGTAACCAGCCCCTCACTCAAGCAGCATGAAGGGTTTAAAACTTATGAGCCACAGGCAAAACAGGAGGGGAACAGGAAGATATTTGAACACGTCCTGATACCGACAACAGATACCATAAAAGAGCTCCCCACGGTTTCCTTCTGCTTTTTTAACACGGCCAAGGGGGAATATCAGACAATTGTAAGAGGGGGTGTCCCTCTGAAGGTGCTTAAGTCTGACAAGAAAGAAGAAGTAACCATACTTGACTCCCCGGGAAACGCTGCAAGGTCAGTTGTCAGAGAGAAATTCGGAAGGGATATTATCTATATAAAAGAATCCCCCGGGACATTGACCAGAAAAGGCCGGTACCTTTACGATAATCCACTGTTCATACTCCTCCAGGTAATTCCTGTCCTGACGCTTATCGGAGTATGGGCAGCATATAAGCGCAAAGAGAGACTAAGTACGGACATAGGATACGCCCGGCGTCTCTCGGCTCCCCGGAAGGCGCGCAAAGGCATTCATGAGGCAGAGGCATTCCTTGCAAAAAACAGTTCAGGTGAATTTTATGACGCGGTCTTCAAGACTATCAGGGATTATGTCGGCAACCGCTTTCATGTGCCGTCAGGAGGCATGACTGCTGATTCAGCAGGCGACGTACTGAAAGATATGGGTTTAGATCAGAACATGTTATCGAGATTGATAAATATTTTCAGGGAATGCGATATGGCAAGATACGCGCCCTCTGAAACCGGCCCGGACAAAATGCAGGAGACCGTGAGGGAATTAAAAGAACTTATTGATTATCTGGAAAGGCACAAGTGATGAAGCTCAGGCAATCGGTTATTCTATACATCATCATTTTATTCAGTTCATTCGCGTTTGTGCAGACAGTATCTGCCCGGCAGGAAAGGAGCTCAGAGTTTTCCTTTCAAAAGGGAAACACATATTATGAAGAAGGGCAGTATGACAGGGCGATCCATGAATATTCGCAACTTCTCGAACAGGGACTTGAAAGCGGCAATCTTTACTTTAACCTTGGGAACAGCTACTTCCGGAAAGGAGAACTGGGTAAAGCGATTTTAAATTACGAGCGGTCCAGGAGGTTTATTCCAAGGGACAGTGATTTAAAAACAAACTATCAATTTGCCGTATCGAAAATTGCATACAACACCTCTGAAGCACCATCCTGGCCCCAAAGGTTCTATGACCGGTTCAATATATTTACTCTCAATGAGATCACGATAATCTTTTCCTGTATCTTCATCTCCGTCCTTCTGTTTCTGACAGTAAGTATTTTTGTACTCAGGTTAAGACGATATTCCTATATGGTCCTTGGCGTAGCATTCATTGTCTTTATGACTTTCGCTTTTTCACTGTACGGAAAAGTGTCGGCGCTGGACAGTGAGGCGGTAATAATATCACAAAATGCAGAGGCGAAATACGAGCCTGCGGACACGGCCACAACCCATTTCTCGCTTTACGAGGGGATGAAGATATATGTACTCGAATTAAAACGGGAGTGGGTGAAAGTCAGACGACCGGATGGAAAAATCGGCTGGATCAGGACCCGGGATATGGAGAAGATGTAAGCCGGTTTTATTTCGGGATCGTAAAAATAAAATTGGGATGGTTGTCCCAGGTGTTTTCGTACCACATGTTCCCGCCATGCTTTTGAATGAGGTTCCGGCAGATAGCGAGTCCGAGGCCTGTACTATCGCTGCTCTCAAATTTTTCAAAAATTCTTGCCCACCGCTCCGCCGGGACAGGCGGGCCGCTGTTATAAACGTTTAACCGGTAATGGTCCCCCTTGTCTTCGAAGCCGAACGCGATCTGTCCCGCGGCCGCGTACTTTATCGCGTTGCGGATAAGGTTCCTGTACACGATCCTGATCCATTTCGCGTTGGCCTTTATAATGATCTTATTGCCGGGAATGGCCCCGAGACGGTTGTCTATCCTGATCTTGCTTTCCTCTATTTCCGACAGGAACTCCTCAAGGATCGGATCAATGATGTCCTGCCTGAGGTCAAGGACCTCCTTGTCCGGGGTCTTTACGTTCATCAGGGAAGACTTGCAGAGATACTCTCCCATCAGTTTTTCAAGGCAGCCTATTCGTCCGGAAATATCCAGGAGAGTGACTTTTACGCTTTCGTCAATCAGGCCGAACGTCCCCCGTATCAGTAGTTTTACCATGCTTCCAATCGAAATCAGCGGGCCGCGCAAATCATGTGTCGCTATACTGAGCATATCAAGGATGTGTTTTTCTCTTTCAGCCCTTTCGGTGATTTCCCTGCACACTCCGATGATGCCGATAGTCTCTCCGTTGCTGTCTTTCCAGGGCACCTTGGTGACGGAAAGCCACATATCCGATCCCCTGGGACATGTCCTTTTCTCTATTTTGTCTACAGCCGCTTGCCCTGTCTCTATTATCTTTTTGTCCTCAATAAACAATTTGTCAGCCAGTTCAACGGGCAGGAAGTCAAAATCCGTTTTGTCTATAATGTCATTTACAGCGCTGTTTAACTGCGCTGCATAAGAATTACTTACGGCAACATATTTACCGTTGACGTCCTTGAAATAGATAAAATCCTTGGCGCCGTGCAGGAGCGCCTGCATTGTTTCATTTCCGTCAATAATTTTGTCCATGAATGGCCTGATAAATATCCTTGATTTCCTTCAATAAACAGAGTTCTACCGTATTACTCGGATTATTTCTTATAAATCATTAATATGTTCCAGATAGCACATTATGATTTATTGGCAATGAGCCTGATAAAAGTCCTGAAATAGCGGACACTCGACAGCAGCATCGCCCCGCCCATGCCGATATACACAATTGCAAGATACTGCCTGGGCAGTGATGAATGCCTGAGGGCGGTCCCCATGCCGATCATGACGGCTATCATTAAGTAACTCTTCCACGGCTGAAAACCGAATATACAAACCTTGCCTTTCTTGGCAAGGATACGCCCGATATTCCGGTCCACGAGCTTTAGAAATCCAAAGTGATGGACCATGAGTGCGAGCACTATTCCTGCGGTCCCTGACCAGATCCCCGGTCCGTCATCTGACTGTAACAACCACCTCACGGCAAGATTGCAGAGCATTATGCCAACACCGCTCCACATGATTCCGGAAAGGGCTACAAGAAACCGTTTATCAACGGCCGGGTCAAATTTTTTGAGTTTATCATGCATGATATTATTCAGAATTATTGGCATTAGATTATCATAATTACGTATGAAAATCTTTTACCGGCAGGGATGAATGCAGGCGGGTAAAGGATGAATAAACCGATGGTCCTCGCTACATGTGACTTTCAGGGGACCCGATGATCATACAAATACCTTAAATAAAAGAAAGGTCACAGTAATGCCGAGCAGCGCCCCGAGAAAGACTTCTATCGGCCTGTGTATGCCGATATAGACCCTGCTTTGGGCAATAAGGACCGCCATGATAAAGACCATCAAAGACGGGATAAAGCTCTCAGTCATCATGGTAACAGAAACCCATATGGAAAAAGCTACTGCCGCATGACCGCTGGGCATGCCCCCTCTAAGGGGCTCTCCCTTTCCAAAGAAGGCCTTTGTTATTACCACAAGAATAAGCACCGCGAGCAATGCGACAACGGCCACATCAGATTCTGTGTGTTTTGCGACTGTCAGTCCGCTGTGAAAGTATTTCTTGACCGGCTCAATCAGAATAATATATCCGATCAATGCGGCCCCCAGCGCCGTTATGAGCACAGCCCCCGCAGCAGTGTCTTTAATGATTTTCGCCCGCTGGTCATATTCCTTAAAAAGGATGTCCGTGATTATCTCAAGCGCTGTATTAAGCATCTCAACGGAAATCACCAGGACGGCGAGAGTTATCAAGACGACAAATTCAATGCCGCTGACCCCTAGTACAAAGCTGACAAGTAACAGAAGCATTGCCGCGTAAAGGTGATAGCGCATGTGCCGCTGGGTCTTTGCGGCATGTAATATCCCTTCGATAGCGTGATTAGCGCTTATGATCCATTTTCTTAACGGCATCCATGATCTCCTGTTCTTTTTTTCTCATCTTACGCGCCCCGTATGCCGACTTCTCATGGTCATATCCCAGCAGATGCAGGGTGCCGTGAATCAGCAGGCGACAGATCTCATCATAAAATCCCGTGCCGTAGGTGCTCGCCTGTAATTCCGCCCTCGCCACATTGATGACGATATCGCCGAGTATTATACTCTCCATCTCTTTCTGCAGAGGGATCTGGGCTTCGAAAGAAAGTACGTCCGTGGGTTTCCTGATGCCCCGGTATGCCGTATTCAGCTGCGTCATCTTTTTGTCCCCCACAAATAAGATGCTTAATTCAGTCCCGGCATGCCCGGACCGGTCTGCATGGGAAAGGATATCAAGGGCTGCTTTCGTAATTTTAGATTTATCTAGGGGTCGCTGCCTTTGCAGGTTTCTTATCAATATTTTCATTGTTTATGTCAAAGCCCGGATAATTGATCCGTTTGTGGTACATGCTGGTCAGGAGATAGACAAAATGTGTTTTAATCTCCCTCAGGTCCTTAAGTGTCAGTTCGCAATTATCAAACTGACCGTCGATAATACAGTGGTTGATTATCCTGTCAACGAGAAGAGAAACACGCGCAGGAGATGTGTCCGTAAGTACCCGTGAGGCGGCCTCGACCGCGTCAGCCATGAGGACCAGCGCTGCCACACGGGTCTGCGGCTTGGGACCAGGGTACCTGAAATCTTCTTCCCTGAGGAGCGTAATGTTGTCCTGCTGTTCCTTCGCCTTCTGGTAAAAGAAGGTCTGTATAGATGTGCCGTGATGCTGCTGGATTATGTCTACAATCATCGGCGGCAGATTATGTTTTTTTGCCAGTTCAACACCTTCTTTCACATGGGACAGTAAAATCAGGCTGCTCATGCGCGGGGCGAGGTTATCGTGCTTGCTGACAGAGGCTATCTGATTTTCTATGAAATAATCCGGCATTTTTATTTTCCCGATATCATGATAATAAGCGCTTACCCGTGCCAGCAGGGGATTAACACCCACGGCTTCGGCTGCGGCCTCGGCCAGGTTCCCTACAATGATACTGTGATGGTATGTTCCGGGGGCCTCAACCAGCAGTTCGCGCATCAGGGGCTGATTGAGATCGAGAAGCTCAAGAAGGCTGATATTGGTCGTCCGTTTAAACATGTATTCAAACAGGGGAAGCAGCGCAGAAACCAGAGTAACAACAATAATCCCGTTTAAAAAAGCGGAACTTGAGGCCACAAGCGAGGCAATTGACAGGAGCTCCCCTTTGGAAAGGGTTATGACAAGGGAAGTAAATACGCAGACCAGGCTTACGGCAAGGCCGGCCCTCCAGATTGCTGAGCGTTTTCTGCAGCTGATGACACCAAACGCGCCCGTAAGGCCGGCAGCAAAGACAAAGATGGAATACAACGGATTGCTGAGCCATAACCCCGCGATGAGGCCTGTTAATACTGTAAACACAATAGCGGTGTGGATGTCTATAAGTAGGGCAACCAGCATCGGGCCTGAAGCAAGTGGAACGGCATAAGCAACGAGGACTGGATCGACTGTGCCTACCCATTTTGTGAACCCCTCAATGATAAAAAAGAAGATGCGCCCGATCAGAAGGTTGCCTGTCAGCAGTGTCCCTATGAGAACAAGCATCTTGTAGTCTTTCTTTATCTCCGGGTTATAACGGATAAAATCCTTGTACATTATTACCAGGAGCAGGGCAACGATAAAATAAATTCCGGTTACCAGTTCAAGGGAAAGTTCTTTGCCCAATACCACCGCCACATCCAGCAGTGCCGCAAATAAAATGAGCAGGCCATACTTTATCAGGTTTTCTGTGCTCAGATTAAGAGGTACTTTCTTTTTGTCTTTTGGTTTGGGATTCGTCATGGCTTATCTACTACGGTCTTTTCCGAATTTTTCATAAGCCTTGATTATATGCTGCACGAGCTTATGCCGGACCACATCTTTCTCGGAAAAATATACAAAGCAGAGGTCTTTAATTCCCTTGAGAATTTTCTCTGCCTCTACCAGGCCGGACACCTTTTCCACCGGGAGATCAATTTGGGTTATATCTCCGGTAATGACGGTCTTTGAGTTAAAGCCCAGTCTTGTCAGGTACATCTTCATCTGTTCAGACGTAGTGTTCTGGGCCTCATCAAGTATGATAAATGAATCATTCAGGGTCCTGCCTCTCATAAAGGCAAGCGGAGCTATTTCTATTACCCCTTTATCGATAAGCCGGTAGGCCTTTTCCGCCTCCATCATATCAAAGAGGGCGTCATAAAGAGGCCTCAGATAGGGGTTTACCTTTTCGTACAGGTCCCCCGGCAAAAAACCGAGCCTTTCCCCGGCTTCGACAGCAGGCCTTGCCAGAATGATCCTGCTGACCTGCTTCGTAAGCAATGCATTTATCGCCATTGCCATTGCTAAATATGTCTTGCCCGTGCCGGCAGGGCCTATGCCGATGACCATGTCGTACTTTCTTATGGCATCAATATATTCTTTTTGGGCCTCTGACCTGGGGACTATGAATTTCTTTTTTGAGGATACGGGGATATTGCTCAGGAAATATTCCTTGATAGAAGCGGATGAAGCACTTCCCATGGTCGGGTCCATAGAACCGGTCTCATCGGTGGGGGTATCATCAAGGGCCTTTAGAACGAACCTGATATCTTCAGGGTTTATGGCATAGCCGTTAGAATTTATGGAGTATAGTTCCTTAATGAACCGTTCGGCTTTATTGACTGCCCTTTCTTCCCCCTGAAGAAATACTTTACTGCCCCTGATTGAGGCTTCAATGCCAAGGGCTTCTTCCATGACCTTGAGAGTTGTATCCAGCCTTCCATATATAGATGAAAGGTCTTTCTCTTCTCCTAAATCCAGCTCCTGCTTGACCGTTGGCATTTTCCTTTATTGCAAAATCATATGAGCATTTGCGGTAATAACAAAATGTCCCTTCCGCTGTTAAGTCTAAATATAATGCAAGAGGTTTAATAAAGCAAGTTTAGTATCCCTGCCACTGTAAATATGCTTTACACCTGTTTTTTGCGGTTGTTTGTCAAAGTAAGCTGACCGTTCAAAGCAGCAGCATTGCGTCCCCGTATGAATAAAACCTGTAGCCTTCACTCTGCGCGATATTGTATGCCTTTTTCAGGAGTGTAAGCCCGGAGAAGGCAGAGGCAAGCATCATTGGCGTTGACCCGGGTAAATGAAAATTAGTAACCAGTGCGTCTACAATCTGAAATCTGTGGCCGGGATAAATGAATATAGAGCTCTTCCCGGTCCCGGCCTCTATTATGTGTGCTGAGCTGTCGCGGGCAGATGTCTCAAGCGCCCTTGTAACGGTTGTGCCCACGGCTACGATTCTTCTGCCTTCTGCCTTCGCGGCATTGAGAGAATAAGCCGTTGTCACGGGTATCTCATAGAACTCTTCATCCATTTGATGGTCCCTGATATCTTCGACTTTAACAGGTTTAAAGGTGCCGTATCCCACGTGAAGGGTAATGGTCTCAACTTTGATTCCCTTCTCCTTTATAGAAGTTATGAGCTTATCTGTGAAGTGTAGTCCAGCGGTAGGGGCCGCAACAGCGCCGTCTTTTTTAGCGTATACAGTCTGATAGTCTTTTGAATCCGCTTTTTCCGCGCCTCTTTTTATATAAATTGGAAGAGGCATCACGCCAATGTCATTCAGAAAACCCTTAATATCTGTCCCTGCCCTGTCAGACAGGCCGGGACCCATATTAAAATCTACCCTTGCCATAGCGCCGTTTAAGCGCGATACCTTTGCGGTAATTCCTTTTTCCAAAATGACCTGACCTTCATGCACGCCTTTAACCAGCGCTTTCCAGGAATTGATCGCAAGTTCCTTAAGAAGTGTAATCTCGGCCCTGCCCCCGGAAGGTTTAGCGCAGGGCAGACGCACGGGGACCACTTTAGTATCATTTAGAACAAGTACATCACCAGGGCAAAGATAGCCGGTAATGTCCCTGAAAAGCCGGTGATCAGCTTTCTCGTTCTTTCTGTCCAGAACAAACAGCCTGGAGGCGTCCCGATCTTTCAGAGGGCGCTGGGCTATCTGATTTTCCTGTATATGGTAGTCGAAATCTGAGAGTTTCATTATGTTAGGATCCAGGGATGCGGTGAGGCAAGGCGCCGGTATTCAGGTCTTTAGTTACGGCATTATTTTAGATGCCAGATCATGATACGATAATTCCCCGCTGGTTTTCAGTGTGGTGCCGGGATAAAAATGCGCGAGAATTTCCCGATAATTTTTCCCCTGTCTTGCCATCTCAAGCGCTCCCCATTGACTCAGCCCCACGCCATGACCAAATCCCCTGCCGGTGAAAATTATGTCATCGCCTTTTTTTACCAGGGAAAACTGGGTGCTCGGAAGTTCCTTGTATCCCAGCAGTTTCCGGAGTTCTGTAGCTTTGATCTCTATAGTTGAATCGCCTGACTTGTCCTGCCCGGTTATTGCAACTGTCTTGACCCTTCCGGTGGCGGTAAATGAGGAAATACTGATATCCTTTACAGCGCCGATTCCCAGTGCGTCAGAGATTTTTCCCAATGAAAACCTTTTCTGCCAGTTATCGTACGGGGCGTTTCTGTCATAACAGTCAACAGAAGTCAGGTATGGATAACTTTCCTTCCACACCTCTTCAGGGAACTCTGTTTTGCCTCCGCAGGTTGCATGGAAAAAGGACTTGATGGGCTGGTTTTGATAAGTCAATATCTCTCCCGCGGTTTCCTTTACCGCATCAGTAATCAAAGGGTCTTCATTTTTACCCTTATACAACTGGTGAAGGGTGCTGGATGTGATGTGATAGCTGTTGCCGGCATTAAAGCTTCTGTAAAAGACCGCATAGGTCCTTGATATGACGGCCTGGGCCTTTAGCGCCTCTGTCTCCCATTCCCGGCCGATCTCTGCAGCTACTACCCCTTCAATGTATTCTTCAAACGGCAAATTATTAATAACATAAAGTCCGTTATTGTCCTTTAAGACCTCCAGTGAGCCATAGTAAAAATGTCCGTTGATAAATAATTCACCGGTCACGCTGTCGATGCTGGAAGCTTTAGGAGAGGGTAACGAATCATACGGACTTTCATGCATTAAAACTCTGATGGTATCTTCAGCAACAACAGTCCGTGAAAGGACAAAAAGTAAAGTGAAAATTATAACAATGGAATGCTTTATATAGTAAATCATTTTTTGCTCAGGCTGTTCACTATTATTTCCGGCCAAGAAAATAGAAAATAAGCGTCAATATGATACTGAGAATTATACTTGTCGCAACCGGGAAATAAAAAGTAAAATTCTTCCTCTGTATTAATATGTCTCCGGGAAGCTTGCCTAAAAAGGGAATGCCGCTGTTTCTGAACAAGAGAAGCAACGCTCCCATCACCGCAATTATTATACCAAAAACAATTAACAGTTTTGCTATGTGCTGTAACGGGTCAGTCATAACTGCTTATAAATCCCAATTCCTAAATCCAAATTACAAATAAATACCAAATGATTAATCTCTGTTATTTGACGTTTTTCTTTTTTTTCTTTCCTCTTTGCTGAATATACACCCGCAATACTTTTGTCTGTACAGGCCGAGCTCTTTTGCAAGAGCCATGGCCTCCCTGAAATGAGGCCTGTAATCTCCTGAATGGAACTGTACATTGTATTTGACAGCCAGCTCTTCTCCTGCAGACATTATCTGTGCAAAATCCTGATAAGGGCTGATCAACAAAGTCGTTGAGAACGCATCAAAGCCCTCCTTTTGAGCATGTGCAGCGGTCTTTTCAAGACGAAGCTGATAACAGGACCTGCAGCGTTCAGGAGACGGGGGAACACTCAAGCTGCCCGGACCGCTCTTATCAATTAAAACATCATCTGACATATTAAACATTTGAAAATATTCCTCAGGTGAATAATCCTCTGTATAACTCACCTCAAACTTCCATTCCCCTGCCAATCTTTTTACTGAATCGAGCCTTAAATTATACTCCTCATAAGGATGAATATTCGGGTTGAACCAGAAGCCTGTAAGATCGTGTTTTTCTGACCGTAGTATTCTGACAGGGTAAATAGAGCAATTACTGCAGCAGATGTGAAGGAGGATGTTCATTTATAATGCTCCGAAGATTTAAAATAATCCGGACTCTTTTTTAATACCGAAATACTCATATGCAATACTCGTAGCTACCCGGCCTCTCGGGGTCCTGTCAATAAAACCCTGCTGCAGAAGATAGGGCTCATATACATCTTCGATGGTGTCTTTTTCTTCACGGATTGATGATGCAAGGGTTTCGAGCCCAACCGGGCCGCCGCTGTATTTTTCGATTATGGTAAGCAGCAGTTTTCTGTCCATATCATCAAAGCCCATCCGGTCAACATCCATTGCCTTCAACGCCTCTTTTGTTATGCCCATTTCGATAACGCCATCGCTTTTTACCTGGGCAAAGTCCCTCGTGCGCCTGAGCAGCCTGTTTGCTATCCTTGGTGTGCCCCTTGATCTTGAGGCTATCTCGGAAGCGGCCTCTTTCCTGATCTCGGAATTTAATATCCTTGCTGAGCGCAGAAGAATCGTTTCAAGGTCATCGGGTTTGTAGAAATCCAGCCGGTTGATTATCCCGAAGCGGTCTCTTAAAGGAGACGTGAGCAGGCCCGTCCTTGTTGTAGCGCCGATGAGGGTGAACCTGGGGAGGTTAAGTTTCAATGACCTCGCGCTGGGCCCCTGTCCAATGATAATATCCAGTTGAAAATCCTCCATCGCAGGATAGAGGATCTCTTCCGCGATCCTCGGCATCCTGTGGATTTCGTCAATGAAGAGTATGTCCTTTTCTCCAAGGTTTGTAAGTATTGCGGCCAGATCGCCAGGTCTTTCGAGCACAGGGCCTGAAGTTACTTTTATATCCGCCCCGAGTTCAGAGGCAATAATATGCGCCAGGGTTGTCTTACCTAGCCCCGGGGGTCCGCAGAACAGGACGTGGTCCAGCGCCTCATTCCTTTGTCTTGCCGCCTGTATGTAGACTTTAAGATTTTCCTTAATCTTGTCCTGGCCGACAAATTCTTCAAAAGAGCGCGGCCTTACGCTCTGTTCAAAATTCACATCCTCTGAGATTTCTTCGGGGGTAATGCTTCTTTCAGGGATTTCTTTCATGACTTATTTATCAGTAAGATATTTTAATGCTTCCTTTATGATATCTTCAATTGCGTCCGTCCCGCTCCTCACTGCATTGTCTACCGCCTTTTCAGCATAAGGCTTCTTGTATCCTAAATTGACGAGCGCTGATATCGCATCCTCGGCGACAGAGCGTTCTTTTGATCCATATGCTCCGTCTGGTCCCATAGACGGCAATTTCCCCTTCAGTTCGAGGACCAGCCTTGAGGCTGTTTTCTTGCCCAGGCCGGGAATGGTCGAGAGCAAAGCAACATCCTCATTGTTCACTGATTCAATGAACCTCATGACAGGCATTCCGGAAAGTATGGCAAGGCCAAGCTTGGGGCCGATCCCGCTGATACCTAAAAGGGTGGTGAACACTTTCCGCTCTTCTTCTGACAGAAATCCGAATAACTGCAGGGAGTCTTCCCTCACATGAGTATATGTATGGAGGAATACCTTTTCACCGTGCTCCGGGATATCAGCAAGACTGCAAAGAGGAACGCTCACACGGTAACCGACTCCGTTTACCTCTATGATTATTCCTTCCGGTTTTTTACTCTGGACTATGCCTTTAAGGGATGCTATCAAGATCAGGCCTCCATTGAATTCCTGAAATAGAATACCAGATGTCCGGGACTTATTGCTAAATTCGTTACCCTGAAAACGGAAGTAACATCCAGAGATTTCACAGATTAAAACAAAAAGTTCAATAAGAAGGGGCCCAAGCTATTGCCTGGGCCCCTTCTTGTTTTCTTATGCAAAACAGGCTGGATGTTCGGCCTGCTATATGTAACTTATAACTAACCCAAAATATTGTCCGGCACCTTCTTCTCAACTATTACCGGTTTTACAGTCTTATCGACAAGCGCCTTTGAACCGCCGACCTTAAGCTCATTGAAAAGAAGCTCAAACTTGTCTGAAAGCTCTTTCATGATAGGGCCCTTTACATTTGCGGGGAGGTCCCACCATTTCTGCTTTATCAGGCCGAAGCCCTTTTTCCGGGTGCTGTATATGAACTGCTCTTCGGTCTGGCTTTCCCTTTTCTCTTTGCCGAAGTTCTCTTTAATATGCTTATAGACAAAGTCTCTGAAGTCGGCCGGAAGCGAGGGGCTGTCATACATGATGTTCTGAAAACCCGTTGCAAGATGGACTTCGGAAGTAGTGGTTTCAGGGAATTTGTGAAATGCATTATCCGGCAGGGTTGAGGCCCCATGCTGAACAGCTCCTGACAGCCCATATTCCTTTCTCGCAACCTCGGAGATTTTTTTCAGGGTGTCAAAATCAATTTTGACCTGGGCCAATGTTCCATCAGGAAGCACAACACCCCCATGAGAGGTCCCTGTCTGAACGCTTAACTTGCTTACTCCCTTGCCCGATTTCATCGTTTCTTTAAAGCCGTCAAGGTATGCCCTCATCTCTTCGGGCGTGCTGTTCTTGCCGCCTATCTCTCCTATTTCTCCGCCGATCGAGACTGTGATCCCCTTCGGTTCTATTTCTCTGATATATGTCGAAAGCTTTGCAGCTGCTTCAAAATTCGGTCTCTGCTCCTCTTTCAAATCTTTCTTATCAAGATCACAAAGAGTGGATGTGTCGAGGTCGATGTTATAAAATTCTGCTTCTATAGCTTCTTTAATCAGACCCATTACATAGTCTGTTTCAGGCTTTGGATCGGCAAGATAATGTTTTCTTACAAGCTGGAAGTGGTCGCCCTGAATAAAAACAGGGCCTGTGTATCCTTCCTTTACCGCAGCCGCCAGTACGGCAGCGGAATACTCGATCGGTCTCTGTTTTGTATAGCCGATCTCGGAGCGGGCTATTTCAAATATCATTGCGCCGGCATTTTTCTCTATGGCCTTTTTGAATATGACCTTTGCTGTATCGTAAGTTAACCCCCTGATATTTATTGCAGGGACAGAAAAGCCGGGATAATTCTTTCCCATCTCCTCATAAAGGGACTGGATAGATGCCGGGACCGCCCCCATCTGTTTTGCTATCTCGATTACAAGTCTCTGGAGCCCTTTCCTCTTTTCCTCATCAGCATTAAAGACCGCTTCATAGATAAGGTCGTCCATTAACCCCCTCACCGCGCTTCCATTATTGACCCGGACCTTCCCGTCACTGATACTGATACAATCTTTGAGCTTTGCTAATACATCTCCCATGTTTCCTCCTCAGTATTAAATATTGACGATGCAGCTGATATCAACAAAAAAATATTTTACCTGATTTATTTTAATAATTCCTTATCCTGCAATTATTTCTTCAGATATTGGGCCAGTTTTGTAATCCTTATAACTAATTAAATTATTTAATATTTAGATGAAAACATCATATCAAAAACATGTCGTCCAATCAACAAGAAATATTTTATAAAAATATCGGCTCGTCTGCTGTCTGTAAACTGCAGGTCTTTGAAAAAATGAAAGAGCCGGTCGTTATTTGATTTTCTCATGGTAACTATAGTTTATTAGGCGTGGAAGTCCGCTGGTTTGTATTGTTTATAAAGACCCATTTAAGGTAAAATAAAACAATTCGCTGATAAAAACTCCTGCTATCAATCTATTGTAATTTATGGCCTATAAACCTGAATTAGAAGAATCAATACATGAAAGCTACGAACAATACCGTCAGCTTATATACAATTCTCCCCTTGCTATCGGTGCTGAATGTCACGACAGAATAGTATTGTTAAATAATGCAGGGGCAAGGCTTTTCGGCATGCCTGGTCCGGGACACCTTATCGGCAGACCAGTCTTTGATTTTCTGCAGCCGGATTACCATGCGGCCGTCAAACAGTACTTTCAACAAACAATAGAAGGAAAAACTGAATTGTCTCCTCTTGAAATAAAAATCCGGCGTGACGACGGTACGGCCGTTGATGTTGAGATCTCAGCGAATTATTTCACTTACCAAAATAAGCCTGCGGTGCAGTTTGCCTTATATGTGATAAGCAACCGTAAGAACATGGAAGCGTTGATTTTTCAGTCAAAGCAGGATTGGGAAGAAACTTTCCACACAATCACGGACATGATTACTGTCCACGACAAAGATTTTAATATAATTTATGCGAACAGGGCAGCGCAGGATATGTTGAGCTTGCCTCATGTAGACGGTAGTGTCCTCCATAAGTGTTTCAAGTATTATCACGGGACAGAATGCCCGCCTCCTGGATGTCCCAGCTGTAGTTGTCTCAAGACAGGGATTCCCGCAAACTTTGAAATTTACGAACCTCATTTAAACATGTATATTGAAATCAGGTCTATGCCCCGGCTGGACAGTAATAATCAGTTAGTAGGATTAATTCATATTGCAAGGGATGTTTCTGAGCGTAAGAGGGCGGAAGAAGCGATACGAAAAGCCAAAGACGAACTCGAGTTAAGGGTAGAAGAGCGAACATACAAACTGCGAATTATAAATGAGCAGTTAAAAGATGAAATAGCTGAACGCAAGACAGCAGTTGAGGCCCTGCAAAAAAGCGAAGGAAAGTTCCGAAACCTGTCGCAGGAATTTGATGCCCTTCTCAATGGCATTCCTGACAATTTGGTCCTCCTCTCGCCTGATTTGAAAATAATGTGGGCGAACAAAGCCGCTGCTCTACTCAATAAGGATGGCTCCGAACTTCCCGGCCAGTACTGCTATAGTTCCTGCTGCAACTTAATTTCACCTTGCGATAATTGTCCGACGCTCAGGAGCTTTATGTCCGGAAAGGAGGAGGCCTCTGAAATATCAGCGGCCCAGGACAAGATTTGGGACATAAGGGCATTTCCTATCAAAGATGAGACCGGGAAAGTTAAAAGTGTCATAGAGCTTGCAAGAGATATTACAGAGAAGATAAATTTGGAGGCCGGCGCTACGCGCACCAGACACCTGGCCTCTCTCGGCGAACTCGCAGCCGGGGTCGCTCATGAGATAAATAATCCTATCAATAATATCGTCAATTACGGGCAAATATTAATTGACGAATTCAAGACGGAAAACAGGGACGATGAAATCGCCCGAAGGATTATTAAAGACGGAGACCGGATTGCTACAATTGTCAAAAGTCTCCTCTCATTTGCGCGCATCAGGAAAGAGGAGAAGTGTTTAATGCCCCTTCATGAAATCTTTTCCGATACCCTGTCTTTAACATCAGCACAAATCAGAAAAGACGGAATCCATCTTACAGTCGATATCCCCTCAAGGCCTATAAAAATCCCTGTACACCCGCAACAGATACAGCAGGTCTTTTTAAATATTATCAGCAATTCCCGGTTCGCCCTGAATCAAAAATACCCCGGGACCCACGAAAACAAAATCCTTGAGATCAAATGTGACGAAATAAGGATTGATGGTCAAAAATATGTAAGGATCGTTTTTCTGGACAACGGGACAGGGATCCCCGCGAATGTAATCGACAAGGTCGTTAATCCCTTTTTCTCAACTAAACCCAATAGAATAGGGACCGGCTTAGGATTAAGTATAAGCCATGGTATTATAAGTGAGCACGGCGGTAAACTCCTGATAAACAGCGCTGAAGGCGATTTCACCGTAATAACTATTAATCTTCCGATAAACGGGGATGGCGAAGAATGAACGCAAAAATTCTGATAATTGATGATGAGGAAGGCATACGGTTTACCTTCAATAAATTCCTTTCATCCGAGAACTATGCGGTAGTCACTGCAAAAGATTTTGATGAGGCAATGGACCATATCTCAAAAAACAATTTTGACGTCGTATTTGCCGATATCATCTTAAAAGGCAAGACAGGCATGGATGTGCTGCGGGAAATAAAGAAAAGAAAAATCAACTGCCCGGTAATCATGATTACCGGTTATCCCAATATCGATACGGCATCTGAGGCTGTACGCCTCGGGGCATTCGATTACATCCCCAAGCCTATACAAAAAGACGCCCTCTTCCATGCAATTGACGTGGCGCTGCAACACAAGGCCGTAATTGATGAAAAGGAGAAATACCGCTCTAATCTTGAAGCCATTTTCAGGAGCGTCAAGGATGCAATCATCACGGTCGATAAAGACATGGTGGTGCTTGAAATAAATGAGGCCGCCGGCAATATATGTGGTTTTGACCGCGATTCTATAGGAAAAGTATTCAGCTCTCTGAACGATAACTGCAAGGGTAAATGCTTTGAAGCGCTGGTGGAAACAGTCGATTCAAAACAACCTGCTGAGTTCAATCACATTGAATGCAAGTTAATAAACCGCAGGGAGCAGGTTGTGGCCCTGTCTACCTCACCCTTGCTGGACAGTCAGGGAATATTTTCCGGCGCTGTTATGGTTGTTAAGGATGAAACACGGCTGACTGACCTGGAAAGAGAACTGAATGAACGCCAGCAATTTCACAGGATTATTGGCAAAAGCGATAAAATGCAGGAAATCTATTCTCTCATCGAATTGCTGTCCGACGTTGAAACCACTGTCATGATCACAGGTGAAAGCGGCACCGGAAAGGAACTGGTTGCAGAGGCCCTTCATTATAAGGGCAGCCGGGGCCGTAACTCAATTGTCAAGGTGAACTGTTCAGCCCTGTCCGAGAACCTGCTCGAAAGTGAATTGTTCGGACATGTCAGGGGCTCTTTTACAGGCGCGATTAAAGACAAGATCGGACGCTTCCAGACCGCAGACGGCGGGACCATTTTTTTAGATGAAATTGCAGACATATCGCCCAAGATCCAGATCGAGTTGCTCAGGGTCCTCCAGGAAAAAGAATTTGAACGTGTAGGCGATTCAACAACAATAAAGGTGGACGTGCGGGTAGTTGCAGCATCGAATCAGGACCTCTCGGAAAAGGTCAAGGCCGGTGAATTCAGAGAAGATCTATACTATCGTCTCAATGTGATGAGAGTGACCCTGCCTCCTCTCAGAGATCGTCGTGATGATATCCCGCTCCTTGTAAATTACTTTATAAAAAAATTCAACAGCAAGTTCAATAAGAACATTATGTCCATCTCTTCAGATGTAGAAAAGATATTTATGGAATATCCTTGGCCCGGGAATATAAGGGAATTGGAGCATGCCTTAGAGCATGCTTTTATACTTTGCAGGCAGACTGCTGTTACCGTTGATCACCTCCCCCCTGAACTTCAGTCATTTGAAGTTGCCGAATCTGCCCTTTCCGGAAACGGGGATATCGACAATCCGCAGATAATACTCGATGCCCTGGAAAAATCCGGCTGGAACAAAACAAAAGCTGCTTCGCTTCTGGGAATTAGCCGCCGCTCTATTTACAGAAAAATTAAAGAGTACAGCATAACAGAGGAAAGAACTTAGCATTGTCACTATACCTTATGCTGCGCCTTTGATGTCAAAACACTCCCTCCCCTGATTATTCAAAAGATTGGTGGATGAAGCTTCTCACGCCCCAAATATACAACGATTTTTATAACACTAAAAATCTGCAGGGAAAATTGATAATACCAGTCAGATACACCTAAAAAATAAACATAACATTGAACTGCGTCATGGCACATAGTTGTGACATGATGTCTCTGTGCAGGGTAATATTTGAGCTATATTAAGCATTGATTCATGAAAATCTTCATATCCTAACCATCTAATTAATAAACAAAAAATACCACCTGAATGTTTTCAGCCTTCCTGGCATATATATTGCTTTATATTCTATAAATAATATCAAAGAGGAGATTCATGTTAATACTAACAACAAATACGAATAAGAGATTGTGCCCACACCTGAAGGAACCGTTTGATGAATGTTACTGTGTGAAAATGAGCAGCCAGGATATTGAGAGAGCAGTTTATTTATGCAGTAAGAATTTTGAAATATGCGAGATTTACAAAAATGGCAACGGCCAAAATAAATCTAACGGTAACGGTAATAATCTAAAGCCTGTTTCATGCTAAGACTATTCATATTCATTTTTAATTTATTGTAATCCCGGCATAAAAATATTATTTAAACTTTCCAGTTAAGAAGCTTCATAAAACCAAGAGACCTATTCATTCAAAGAAGATGCAACTTCCTGAGCAACTGATGCATGAGACGGAGACAAATTTGCATCCATCTTCAGAAGACTTTGCGAGAGGAGCTTTCGGGCGTTTGCATCACGCACCCTTCTGTCAACAGATCCAAAAATAACTGCTATAGCCCTATTCCCGTTTTTCGTTGCCGTTGCGGCAATGGAAAATCCGGCGGCCCTGAAGTACCCTGTTTTAAGTCCGTCACAACCCTCAAAATTTCTTACCAGATGATTGTGGTTTCGAATAACAAACGGCTTGGCGCCCGTACGGAAAAGACGTTGTTTGGCCGACGTGTATTGCAAGGCATTTCGGTGCTTAAGCACTTCCCGGCTAAGCTTCGTTATATCCCGCGGCGTAGAAATATCAGGTGTCAGCCCTTTCCCTGGGGGAAAGCCATTCACTGTGCGAAAAGTAGTGTCCTTCATGCCTAGTTCCAGCGCCCTTTTGTTCATGAGCCTGACGAATTCTTCCTTAGTGCCTTTATAATGAAGAGCAAGCGCCGTTGCCGCATCATTCGCCGACTGGACCATAAGGGCATAAAGCAGATCATCTACCGTGTAGACTTCTTTTTCTTTCAAATATACCTCTGAGCCGCCGATTGCAGCTATTTCTGCTGTTACGGTGATTTTGTCCTGAAGTGTAATTTCCTTTGCTTCGAGTGCTTCAAGAATAATAAGAAAGTTCATCAGTTTGACTACGCTAGCCGGGTATCCCTTGGCATCGGCATTGTCCTCAAAAAGCACTTTATTTGTGTCAGCATCAATAACAATTGCGCCTAAATATGGATTCCTTGCCAATGTCTGAAGGCGCTGCCTGGAGGCCTTAGGCTTCCGGACCGATGCGGTATGTGCGACCTGATGTTTTTTATGCAGCCGGTGTTTATTTTTTTTTGCAGCGTATGCGGGAGATATCGTGAAGACAATTGAAATAATTATGACAGAAATTAAAAAAGAGACCAAATTCTTTTTCATAAACATTACCTTTTCACTATTATACAAACTAAGTGAAGTATAGAAAAGGTGTTTTTTGTTTGTCAAGAAATATTGCCCGGCTCAGATGATTTATCTGAAATTGTTATAATAGACCACATTTATCAGGAGCATTCAATTCATCATACAGGAGATACATTATGACCGAAATTGGTAAGATCGGGAAACCCGAGGCTGCATACTACAAGGACAAAAAAAAGATATATTTCGTAAGAAATCTCTATCTGCCCCAGAATGCCACCGACAAATACAAGAGTATTTTCTCCCGGTACTGGAATGAAGTGGAAGAGCATCTGGCCAAACTGGAAGTTGCAGGCAAGATATCAAAGATCTTCTGTGAAAGCATATACATGGCCGGTGAAGAGGCGATGAAGGTGCTAAGCGCCATGAATATTCGGCTTGAGCAGATTGTCAATAAAAAGATCGATGCCGGGGCAGTTCTCCTCCCGCTGGAGAGCAAAGAGATATTCGGAATATATATCGACTGGTACAACTGCCTCGCGCTTGTACGGACCCAGCGGGTGCATGAAGCAATCCATAAGTTTTTAGATGAAACCATCAATGAAAGGTTTGAACACATCAAATCGGTCCTTCAGGAAAACATTAAGGACGCTGAGGCAGCTCTGCTCATCATGCGTGATGAGGACCGTAAATTTCTAGTGCTGCCAGATGATATGGAGATTTTCCTTGTTACTCCACCTGCTTACGATGACCTCCTCCAGTTTATACGCGACAGCAAGAGCGAGAAAGAATTCTGGAGAATCGACTAAGAAGGCATTGGATTTACGCGCCGGTCTTCCGCTTGCGTAACCTGTGCCGTCTCTGGTACATTTACCGCATCCAATCAAATATATGTGAGGTATTGAAATGTCTGAATTTACGAATGTAACGATTATAAAAAAAGCGAATGTCTATTTCAACGGGAATGTAACGAGCAGGACCGTGCTTTTCAGCAATGGATCGAAGAAGACCCTGGGGGTGATGCTCCCCGGTGAATATGAATTCAACACCGCAGATAAAGAGATAATGGAAATCCTTTCAGGCGACCTCGATGTGCTCCTGCCGGGCGAGAGCGGCTGGAAAAAGATAAAGGGCGGGGAGTCTTTCGAGGTGCCGGCCAACGCGAAGTTCTCGCTCAATATCAGGACCCTCACTGATTACTGCTGCTCTTTTGTCCGCTGAACGTATCCTGAATAGGGCTTGCCTTTACCCCCTCGTCAAATGCCTGTACTTGATGCGGTGCGGCTGGTCTGCTGCCGCGCCGAGGCGTTTCTTCCTGTCCTCTTCATATTCAGAATAGTTCCCGTCGAACCAGATAACCTGGCTGTCTCCTTCAAATGCGAGTATATGGGTAGCAATACGGTCAAGGAACCAGCGGTCGTGGCTGATGACCACGGCACAGCCAGCAAAATTTTCCAGCGCTTCCTCCAAAGCTCGCATTGTGTTAACATCCAGGTCATTTGTAGGTTCGTCAAGCAGAAGCACATTGGCCCCTTCCTTGAGCATACGTGCCAGGTGGACGCGGTTTCTTTCTCCCCCGGAAAGCATGGAGACCTTTTTCTGCTGGTCGCTCCCTGAGAGATTAAAGCGCGACACATAGGCGCGGGAGTTCACCTGCTTCTTGCCAAGCTGAATGACGTCCAGACCATCAGAGATGATCTCCCAGATGGTCTTGTTCGGATCAAGATCATCACGGCTCTGGTCAACATATGACAGCTTTACCGTTTCCCCTATCCTGAATGTGCCGGCATCAGCTTTTTCCTGCCCGGTGATCATTCGGAATAGCGTGGTCTTCCCGGCCCCGTTCGGCCCGATGATCCCGACTATCCCGCCAGGCGGAAGGGAGAAGGTCATCCCATCCATAAGTATATTGTCGCCGTATGACTTTTTCACGCTGTCTGCCTCAATAACAATATTACCCAGACGTGGTCCAGGGGGGACAAAGAGCTCCAGTTCTTTAGACTGTTTTTCAATATCCTGACTGAGGAGCGCCTCATAGGAACTGATGCGCGCCTTGGACTTCGCATGCCGTCCCTTTGGAGACATACTGATCCATTCGAGTTCCCGCTGCAGGGTCTTCTGCCTTTCACTCTCGGCCTTCTCCTCCTGCTGCAGACGGTTTTTCTTCTGTTCCAGCCATGAGGAGTAATTCCCTTTCCACGGAATCCCCTGTCCCCGATCGAGTTCAAGTATCCAGCCTGCGACATTATCGAGAAAATAGCGGTCATGGGTCACAGCAATGATGGTGCCGGGATAGCTTTTCAGATGGTGCTCAAGCCAGGCCACGGTCTCTGCATCGAGGTGGTTGGTTGGCTCATCCAGGAGAAGGATGTCAGGCTTCTGCAGGAGAAGCCTGCAGAGGGCCACACGACGTTTTTCACCTCCGGAAAGGACCTTTACCGGCGTGTCTCCCTGGGGACAGCGCAGGGCGTCCATGGCCATCTCCAGCCGTGAATCCAGGTCCCAGGCATCCAGCGCGTCAAGTTTCTCCTGAACTACCCCCTGACGCTCAATAAGCTTGTTCATTTCGTCATCAGACATGGGTTCGGCAAATTTTTCATTGATCCTGTTGTATTCATTAAGGGCATCAACTATCTCTATAACCCCTTCCTCAACAATCTCTCTCACGGTCTTGTTCTTATCCAGTTCCGGTTCCTGCTCAAGGAAGCCTACCGTATGCCCTGGAGAGAGGACCGTCTCCCCGTTAAATTCTTTGTCCCTTCCCGCGAGGATACGCAGGAGGGAGCTTTTACCGGACCCGTTGAGCCCGATCACCCCGATCTTGGCCCCGTAGAAATAAGAGAGATAAATATTTTTCAGTACCGGCTTTTTATCATAATATTTGCTTACCCCGATCATGGAGTAAATGATCTTGTTCGGTTCGTTGCTCATCGTATTTTAAATCCTTTCTTTTGTTGTCGGCAGAGGCGGACAGCCATTCATTCCGTAATACAGCTTTGAAGTATACCATATAGTGCACCAGAGCCACAGGGCCGCGCCCATTTCTTGCCTTATTGCTCCTGAATCTTTAATATAGATTGCCTTAATGTTTTTCTCCGGCACTCCTGCCAATCATAGAAAAATATTACTCCAGAGTGCAAAGGAAATATAGATATCAATGGATATATACAGAAAATTAGCGCGTCTAAATCCAAGACAAAAGGAGGCGGTCATGCATACCGATGGCCCGCTTCTCATCCTGGCCGGGGCCGGATCGGGAAAGACGAGGGTGATAACCACGAGAACGGCATATCTGATACACTCTGGTGTGAGCGCCGGCTCTGTCCTTGCCGTCACCTTTACCAACAAAGCTGCCAGGGAGATGCAGGAAAGAGTAAGGTCGATGGTGAAGGGAGGAAAGGGAAGGCCCGTTATATCCACCTTTCATTCCCTCTGTCTAAGGATCCTGAGGCGTGAGATTGAGCCACTCGGTTACAGGAAGGACTTTACCATCTATGACACGTCGGAGCAGGTTTCGGTACTTAGAAACATAATGTCGGATATTAAATTCTATGACAGGAGTTTCAAGGCGGAATCCATCCTTGAAAGGATCAGCAGGACAAAAAACGATTTCGCCCCGCTGGATGCCGCTGAAGGCGCTGACCCTGTAGAAGAGGCCTCTGCGCTGATTTATCCCCGGTATCACGAGGCGATGAAGTCAATGAACGTCCTTGACTTCGATGACCTCCTCCTGCTTACACTGAAGCTTTTCAGAGAGCATCCAGATGTCCTCGATAAGTACAGGGAACAGTACAGGTATATAATGGTCGATGAGTATCAGGACACAAACCGCGTGCAGTACGATTTCATAAAACTACTTGCTGGCGAGAGAAGGAACCTCTGCGTTGTCGGCGACGATGATCAGTCCATATACGGCTGGAGAGGCGCTGATATAGGAAACATACTCAATTTCGAGAAGGACTTTCCGGGCACTGTAACGGTGAGGCTGGAACAGAACTACCGGTCCTTCGACCATATTCTTAAAGCGGCAAACGGGGTTATAAGGAACAACCGAAAGAGAATGGAGAAGTCCCTGTGGACAGAAAGAGGCGCAGGCCCAAAGGTCAATATCTTCAAGGCCACCGACACTGAAGACGAAGCAGACTGGGTCGCTGACAGGATCTCTGCGATAAAACTGGAGAGGGATCTCTCTTATAAGGACATTGCGGTTATTTACAGAGCGAATACATTTTCAAGGCCCTTTGAAGAGGCCCTGAGAAGACAGCGGATTCCCTATTCGGTGGTGGGAGGGACGAGTTATTTCGAACGCAAAGAAATCAAGGACCTTGCGGCCTATCTGAAAATCATATCTAATCCCTCTGATAACCTGAGCCTCCTGAGAGCGGTCAATGCGCCCAAAAGAGGGATAGGGCCTTCAGCCCTTGCAGTGCTTTCGGGTTATGCGCAGTCCAATTCACTGAACCTTCTCGACGCCTTCGGGAGAGCGGCTGATGTTGCGGGCCTCGGCCAAAAGGCTGCTGCTTCGGCTGTTGCCCTTTTTGAACTTATCAGCCGCTACCGGGACATGTTCAATAATGGCAGGGAGATGGATAAGACGCTCAAAGCCCTCATTGATGAGATCGATTACAGGGATTATATCACCCATCTCTATAAAACACCTGAAGCTGCATACAGAAAGATAGAAAACCTCGATGGATTTGCCGATTCTATAGCCCACTATGAATCAAAGGAGCTTTCCCCTTCCATTCAGGGCTTCCTTGAAACAATGGCCCTTACAGACCTGATTGAAGAAAAAGAAGAGAAAGGCGATCAGGGCGTGACCCTGATATCCTTCCACTCATCAAAGGGCCTGGAATTCCCGGTGGTTTTTATCGCAGGCACGGAAGAGGAATTGCTTCCACACAAAAAATCAGCTGACAGCGATGACGGGATCGAGGAGGAAAGGCGGCTTTTTTACGTTGGAATAACAAGGGCAATGAACGAGTTGTATATTACATACACAGACCACAGATTGAAGTATGGGAAGGAAACGCCATCGGTTCCTTCCAGGTATATAGGGGAAATCCCTGCCGATGTAACAAAGATGCTGGACAGGCACGAGGAATCCGATCCTGAAAAAGACAGGGCCTACGTGAAAAAATTATATGATAATCTGATGGCAAAACTCGCAGAATAAAAAACGATAGAAGTGTCTTATCTGTGTAGCTACCTCCCTAAAGCTTTCCGAGGGAATATCCGTAATAATTCTTAAGTGCAGTAGATCTCATGACAGGCCCTTATATATAGGCAAGATGCTGATTCATCAGGCCGTGTCATGTATTTTTAGTTCAAGAGAGTTTACTCTGAAAGGATCAAGTGATGGGCATAAACCATGCAGGCAAGACCGATATTCTTCTTGAATCAGGAACAAATGAACTGGAAATTGTTGAATTTACTATTGATGGCAATCTTTACGGAATAAATGTCGCAAAGGTGCGCGAAATTATAAGGTATCCCGACAAAGTAATTCATATCCCGGATGCCCACCCGTCATTTGAAGGCATTGCCAATATACGAGGAAGGGTCATTCCCATTATTAACCTTCAAAAACACCTTGGAACATCAGGGACAACTGACAGGGAGTCTTCCTACATCATTATCAGCGAATTCAACAAGTCCATGGTCGGGTTCTGTGTAAATTCGGTTGCGAGGATCCACCGCTTGTCATGGAGCCAGATTGAATCTCCAAACGGCTTGCTCTCGACTGCAGAAGGGTGCGTGGTGGCAATAGTCAAGTTTGATGACAGAATGATACTGCTTCTTGATTTTGAGAAAATAACCGCGGATATAAACCCGGATTCCGGAATGCGCGCTGATACGGATATTGATCTCAATAAAGTAAATCGCGGCCCTGACAGGTCGTCAAAGACAATTCTAATTGCTGAAGACTCAAATTATATAATGAAAATTATTGTCAATAAGCTAAAAGAGGCCGGTTATCAGGTATGCACGGCGTCAGACGGACAGAAGGCATGGGACCATTTAACCTCAATAGTGAATGCCAGTAACTTCAGGACAATAAATGATCATATCAATATTATAATAACCGACATTGAAATGCCCCAGATGGACGGACTTCACCTGATCAAGAATATCAAGAGCCATGACAAATTAAAACATATTCCGTGCATTGTATTTTCTTCCCTGATAAACAAGGAAATGTCATTGAAGTGTAAATCCGTCGGGGCTGATGCTGAAATCAGCAAACCGGAGTTGGGAAATCTTGTTGAATTTGTAGACGGCATTGCTTCACGACTTGCCCAAAACTGAAACCCTTTTAAAGCAGGTAGCATACTTCCAGAGGTCCCTGATTCTTTATATAGGAGATTTTTTTATACTTTTACTACTGAGTCCTTAGTGCCCTTTTCATTGCGGACAAACTTGTCAGCATGCCAGTCTATCTCCCATCGTCGGCCGTCGATAAGATATCTGAACTTGAACTCCTTTCCACTATTTAATTCCATGGTTATGACAAAGTCGCCATTTGCCAGCCGTGTCATGGGAGATTGAGAAGCATCCCAGCCATTGAAATCACCAACTATCGCGACATTCTGCGGATTTTTTGCCGCCTCTCTAAGGAGCCTGAAAGTGACTTTGCATTTGCTGCCGTTTTCATTATATTGCTTGATAAACCCCAGTTTGTTAGGCAGTTTCGGAGGCCGCCTGCCTGGACCGTATATTCCCGGTCCGGATATTTTTTCTGTTTTCTGCTGAATTATATATTCGAAATCATTGTTGTACATATGGTTCGCCGGGATATTTGACGAGGAAAAAATCTTTCCTACTTCGGCTTCCTGCATGATTTTATCTTTCATTCTGAATTTAATTCCGGCCAGACATCTTTTCCCGTCCTGTCTTTTCCATAAAATATCACCGGAAAGAGAGGCAGTGGCGTTATTGGAGGCATCGACGATAATTTCCAGGTTTTCATAAATAATAAATCTGAAATCATGGGCAGCAAGCCCAAGGCCTCCACAGGACAGATTATACGCTGTTCCAGGGGAATACTCTTTGGCCCCGTACGTGGGTCTGAATTTTACTTCACGCATCAGATCAAATCTCATAAAACTTCTCTTGCTTTCTACCATCGGTTCTCCCTTTACTTTGTTTCCGCCCACTTGCCAGTTCCCGCTAACGTGACTCCAAAAACTGCAATCGGGCATATGCTTCCGAATATTATAACGGAAGCAGGCCATCCTCTGCCCCAGTTTTTTACTTTAGAAAATACTGAAGATTGCAGATAATGGAAGCCATTGTTCCGGAGCCAGGAGAATGTGATTTCCAACATAATAAAATATCATTATGAATTCTATAATTAGTTTGATATACTTATTACTGAGGATGCTGATACTGAGTTTAAAAGCCTACCTTTTAACTTCAGCCATGTCCCCTAACATGTCAGCATCCTCACT
>JAGVNU010000039.1 GCA_020053105.1 Thermodesulfovibrionia bacterium | reverse complement strand
CTGGAGGGCTTCCCTGACGATCCCGTTCACTTCCTGATATATAAAGTTGTATTTCACTTCCCTTGAAAACGTAAGGATATCTTTTAATATGCGTTCCAGCCGGTTGACCTCGGATATGATAATTTCGGCGTGCTCTTTTTCCCCTGGCATAATCAGGACACATTCTTTTTCATTTGTGATCTGCGATAATTTCTTTTCAAGCCTTCTTGCGAACCCACCTATGGACGTCAGGGGATTTCTTATCTCATGGGCTATGTCCGCAGCCATTCTCCCCAGTTCCGACATCTTTTCTACCTGTACCAGCCGGCCGTGGACTTTCTGCAGCTCTTCGATATATCTCCTCAAATCCTTGTTGAGATTTGTTATCTCAAGCCTGGCCTTTTTCAGCTTCTGGGAAAGCATGCCGAGAGTTATTGCCAGTAAATACAGGAAGGCGATCCTGACGGAAAGGTCCGCCCAGTGCTGCTTATAGATCTCGATGCCGCCGCTAGTAATGTAAAGCGTTGCGGCTGTTGAAGCTATAATGGCCCCGCCCACTAGACCGTAGTAGAACGAATAAAGGGCAGTCATTAAATGAAATGCATTTATGAAAGGACTGGTAAATCCGCCCGTGGCGCTTACAAGAAGCGACGTAAAGAGAAAATCAAAGAAAAGGAACAGGCCATAGAGGGCAGTCTTTTTCCCCGGATAAAAAAACAGCCAGAGATAAAACAAGGAAGAGTATCCGACAAAGAAAATAAAAAGACCACTTGCGTCGTCAAATCTCTCCGGTGAAATGTCAGAGAATATAAGCCATCCGATACCGCCGCAGAGGATTATGACCCGCAGGAATATAAAAGCGATTTCAGAAATATCTATGCAGGGCCTGACATTGTCCCACTGAGCCTTCAGTTTTTGAAAGATGGCCGTGCCCATTTATTATATGCCTTAAGCGAACCTTGATAGCTATTTCTCATATAGGATATTTAAAGATGGGTAATTAATCAATACAGGGAGGCGTGTTAATTGTTTGCATGAGCACGGCTATTGTAAAAAAATAGTTTTACGATGCTATCATAGGATGTGTCCCGGAAATTATTTTGGTCAGGTTACATGTCAGGTCCGCTGAATATCGTAAGGTCTATCCTTGTGACTGCAGTGCTCTTTTTTCCAGTCCTTTCTTTTGCCGATGCCGACAGTGTCTACAGGAAAACCATGGGGTCGATTGCGGTTGTGACGGCATATAACAGGGCAGGGGAGCCGCTTACCGAGGGAAGCGGATTTGTCGCTAGTGACGACGGGGCAATAGTTACAAATTATCACGTGGTAGGCATTGCAAAGGCCATAAAGGTAAGGATGGGCAGCAGGGTGCTGGATGTGCAGGGAGTGATATACGGCGACAGGGACAACGACCTTGTTGTCCTCAAGACAAAGGGAAAGGGGATGCCTGCGGTCAGGTTCGGGGACAGCGATAAGATACGCGAGGGTGAAAAAGTTTATATAGTGAGCGGGACTGAAGGTCCTGGAGTAAAGATCCATGAAGGTGTCTTTAAGGGGACAAAAACAGTCATCCACGGAAGAAAGGCCCTTGAGATTACCGTGCCCGTCTCTTACGGGAGCAGCGGCAGCGCGGTGTTTAACAGTGCCGGCGAGGTAATCGGTATCGTAACATTGTTCATTAACAGGGGGACCCCCCTTGTCTGGGCCATGCCGGTGAATCTGATAAGAGACAGGATTAACAGCAGGGCGAAGACGGTGTCTGTGGACAGGATCATTAAAGAATACAGCAGTACAGCGGAGTACTGGTTTTATCTTGGATATTTTCTCATGAAGGCCGGAGCGCCCAAAGACGCTATAGGGGTCCTTCGTGAGGCTGTACGGCTGAGACCCGGTTATGCCGACGCACATTATTATCTTGGCGTTGCCTCTGATAAATTAAACAGGGGCAAAGAGGCAGAGGGTTCTTTCAGAAAGGCTTTAAAGGCGGCGCCTGATTTTGCTGACGCCCACTTCAGTCTGGGTGTTCTCTATGGCAAACAGGGCTTGTATAAAGAAGCGGTTGAGGCGTTGAAACAGGCCGTAAAGTATGCCCCTGATTTTCCTGACGCCTATTACGCTATGGGAGTCGCCTTGGGGAAATCGGGCCTGCACAGAGAAAGCATTGAAGCTTACAAACATGCCATACGGCTTAAACCGGATTTTCCTGACGCGTATTATAACCTCGGCCTTGCCTGTGAAAAAACCTCTTCTTATGCTGAAGCGGCAGAGGTCTTTAAGAAGCTGTTAAAATACAGGCCCGATTACGCTGAGGCGCATTACAACCTCGGCATGGTTTATTTAGTATTGAAAGATAAGGATGCCGCGCTGGAGAGATATAAGATATTGAAGGGCATCAGTCCCGGGCTCGCCGGCAAACTGCTGAATCTGATTTATAATTAAAAAGGGTCATCCTCTCATCATACAGCGGGGAGAGGCTTGTCTGTCCGGGCCTTCTCCCGCTGTATGATGATTGCAGGTGATAGATGTTTTCTAGCTTAAATGCTTGTTGACCAGCTTGGTCATGTCAAACATGGAGACCTGATTTTTCCCTCCGAAGATTGTCTTCAGGTTGGCGTCGGCATTGATCATTCTCCTGTTAGCCGAGTCCTGGAGTTTGTTCTTCTTGATATATGCCCAGAGTTTCTTTGTGACTTCTGTTCTCGGCATGGGTTTGGCTCCGACTATCTTTGCGAGGTCGGCGCTGATCTGCATCGGTTTCATGAATGCAGGGTTCGGTGTTCTTTTCTTTGCAGGGGCCTTTTTCTTTGCTACCTTTTTCTTTGCGGGGGCTTTTTTCGTTGCGACTTTTTTCTTTGCCGTAGTCTTCTTCGGGGCAGCTTTCTTTGCTACCTTTTTCTTTGCAGCGGCTTTCTTCTTTACCATTAACTCCCTCCTTATAAGTGGATTAACGTTTTTTGTTGCATGTAATAATCTGCACTTTTTTTAATATTTTTTCAATCTTTTTTTTTAATACATGCTAAATTTATTTTTTCATGGGAGAAATAGAGGAGGTTTGCGAGATTATTCGACGGCAGAAATATCAAAAATATGCGCCATGAAAGGCCCGAGAATAACGATCAGCCCGGGATATTTCATCTCATTCCCGTTTCGCAAGTATATCAGGTCATTCAGTTCATCAAGGAGTTTGTAATTCCTGTCGCCTGCTGCAAGGTCCTGCAGCGGTATCCTGCCGCCGGCCGTAGCATTGCCCATATTAACGACAACAAGTTTGATCCTGTGTCCTGCCTTCCATGTATAGGCAATGAGGTCATGGGGAGCGTTATCTGTCAGAGGGAATACTTCTCTTAACCGCCACTCTCCCTCCCGGAAAATGTCCTGCTTGTTTATGGAGAGGAGTTTTTCATATAGACTGGAAGTGGTCCTGTCTTCTTCCTCGTGCATGACCCTCCTCATCTGAACGGGGACCCTGATTCGTTTACCTTCTATCTGCCCCTGATAATAAAGTTTCATGCCCGGCAAAGTGGAAAACAGGGCCGCAGGGGCCGTCAGTCTTTCTCTGCCGAAGATTTCCGCGCTTCGCTTTTCATCGTGGTTTTCAATGAAACGGGTCAACCTGTTCTGAAAGCCGACATCGGCATTCAGGTGGACATAAATATCCAGCGCTGAAGAAGACACCACACGGTCATACAGCCTTTTATCATAGGTATAATCAAAACCCAGCTGCTGCAGGTCCCACTCAGTGTCCCAATAAGACTCCGCAATTAACAAGCTCCCGGGGACGGCATGCCTGACCCAGGTCCAGAATTCTTCCCTTGGGGCATCAGAGCGCTCACCTTCTCGCGTCCAGCCCCAGGTCTTCTGGAAGATGCCGCTTAGGACAAGCATCGCCATGTCGCAGCGAAAGCCGTCACAGTGCCGGGCCATCTTTAATATTTCATCAACCATGGCCTGACGTGTTTGGGGGTTGAAATAATTCAACTGGAGCGTATCCGACCAGGGCGGGAAATAGGGGTCCCTGCCGTTTGCCAGATACAGTGTCTTTCCGTTATGGCTGACCGGATAGAAATCCGCAGGGTTCTTTTCATGTTCTTTTTCACTGACCTGAATGAAATAGTCCGGATGCGTTTTTACCCACGGATGTTCAAGCCCTGTATGATTGGGAATAAAGTCAAGGATGAGCCGCATGCCACGGTCATGCAGTTCCCTGCTCACCCTGTCGATGTCCTCCCAACCGCCGATATAATAAGGATCAGGTTCATAACACTCGATTGCATACGGTGAACCGATAATGTCTTCTTCTGTCCAGCCGGGAAGGATTGTATTGCATAGCGAAACATTATGGGGGGAGGCGAGAAAATATTCCCTGTCGGACCGGCAGCGCTTCCATACACCCATGAGCCAGACAAAGTGGAAGCCGGATTCTTTCAGCCTGTCCCATTCTGAAGCGGGGACCTGCCCGATTGTCATGCGGGTCCCGTGTTTCTCAGATAACTCGTAAAGCCATACGGCTGTATTTATCTCATAAAGATTGGGATTGCCTGTCACTGAGTCCACCTTTCATCAGAAAAAGGGCAAAGGGTCATTGGTACACGCTACTAACGGAGGGCGTATGGATTCATGATGTACATTGTACTCATAATATACCACACTTTATTCGGACCGGCGTTTTGCAGAAGCCGGTTATCGGGATCAGCCGGTATGCGTCCTCTCATAATGGGGCCGGTTTTCTAAAGACGGAGCACTTTCAGATTTAGTATTTAAGCCCGAATGTTCATTTGTACTGGTTTTAAACCATAATACGAGTTTCATTAATTCACCGGATACCTGTGCGAGTTTGTCAGCCGTTGAGTTTATTTGAGATATGGCATCACGGGACAGCTCAAAAGTTTTCACCATATTTTCCGCGCCGGCTGAAACTTCTTCAATTGCTGCAGATTGCTGCTCGGTGGCAGCGGCAATGGACTGGATCTGGCCAAGGCAGTGGTCCGATGCGCTGACGATTTTATCAAGCGCTATTCTGGCCGCCTGCGCGTGGGCAACCCCCTGTTCTGCCTCTGCTTTATTTTTCTCCATACTGTTGACGGATTCCTTGGTATCGTCCTGTATTTGCTTGATCATAACAGTGATTTCTTCGGTCGATTTTCCTGTTTTTTCCGCGAGTTTTCTGACCTCATCAGCCACTACTGCAAAGCCGCGCCCCTGTTCTCCTGCCCTGGCTGCCTCGATGGCGGCATTAAGCGCCAGAAGGTTGGTCTGGCTCGCAATGTCTTTAATCACGGTTATGATCTCTCCTATTTTTTTACTGCTTTCCCCGAGGCCCTCCATGGTTTTTGACGATATCTCAATATTACCGGCTATGTTCAGCATGCTTGCAACGGTCTGCCCTACAACGGCCTTTCCTTCATTAGCCGCTGAAACAGATTCATTGGCGGCGCTTGATGCACTGGCAGCGTTATTTGCCACCTCCATAATCGTCTGGGATACTTCTGTAGCGGCTGTTGCCGACTGTTCGATCTGTTTAGTCTGTTCATCTATCCCCGAAGTCAACTGTGCCGTTGTTGACGACACTTCTTCTGCACTGCCGGCAACCGTGCGGGAAAGGGGAATCATCCGCCCGACAATGTCTATCAGGCTTTTTGACATCTTCTGCATGGCCTGCTGCAGATGTCCGAATTCATCATCGCGGTCTTTACTGCCTGAAACGGCAATCTCCCCGCTAGATAATTTGCCGAGGCATTCTACAGCTTCATTCAGAGGGGCGGTTATGCATTTAATCAGAAAGAAACCGCTTACAATGCTGATCAGAACCAAGCCTGCGATAATGATTACAAGGCCATTCCTTAAGCCGGATACCCGGGCGACTGTATCTTTAAGGTTCTCTGTCATAGTCTCTTTCTGCTCTTTTACAAAAGGCTCCAGCACCAGTGTAAGGGCTTTGGCAGTATCATCAAAATTACCCATTAATTTGTTCCCGGCCTCCGGTCCTGATTCAATATATCCATTTGCCATTTCTTTCCCGGTCTCATAATATGCATCTGTTTTTGACCGGATATCTTTTATTTTCTGAATGCCCTGTTTATTGTTTTCAGCTTCATAAGATTTTTCGAAACGCGTCAGTCCTGACAGAATGGACTGATAACTCTTTTCCGCCTCGCTAAATCCATCATCAAGGCCGTCAAGCCCGCGGGTAGCCGATATGTCAGTGAGCCACTGCTGTATCTGTATAATATCTCTGCTCATCTTTTCGGCAAGGAGTGCAAACTCGACATTAACGTCCTTTACGGTTTCAATATTTTCATGGACCGCTTTTGTGACGGTAAATGTCCAGATTGTGAAGAGCATTACTAAAATCACGGGGACCAGAAAACAGATGATGATCTTATTTCTGACCTTGAGATTTTTCCAGCTCATATGGGTCTCCTATTGGAATAATATATGTCACTTTATTACTGATTGTCTTATCGACACAGTCACGATTTAACTTGATTGCGTTAAGATAGCTGTCGCAGGAATTGTCCTGGAAAATGGAATACAGGTTATCAAGAACTGATAGATGTCTGAAATTTGATTTGTCCGAAAAACCTTCACTAACATATTTTATCTTATTAACGTGAACACGGTATAATGGTAACCATCAGTGAAATATCAACGTTTATTGACATGTGGAGATTCGTATGAAAAAAAAGGCAGGCCTGATAATAATTACTATAGTTGTAATCGTGATTGTCGGGTTGATCTTTTACAGGATGAAGGATGACAAAGAGACCTCTATTGTCACTTCAGGAATAGTTGAGGGGACAGAAGTTAACATATCATCGAAGGCGCCGGGCCGGGTACTGGAGATATGCTGCAATGAAGGAGACGCCGTTGTGAAAGGCGGTATTGTTGTCAAACTGGAAAGCGACGAACTCGCGGCATCTGTAAAACAGGCGGAAGCCGGGACGGCGCGAGCGGAGGCTGAAATAAAGGTCTCAGAGTCGGCAATTGAAGGCGCCAGGGCCAATATTCAGGGTGTTGAAGCGGACATCAGAAATGCCGAAGCGGAAGTAGAGAGGACAAAGGTGGACATGGAAGAAGCTGAGAGGGAGATGAAGAGGGCAACGTCCCTGTTTGCCGAAGAGATTGTAACGCAGGAATACTATGAAAAGGCGCTTGCCGGATATAACAGTTCCGCGGCCCTGCATGAGTCGTCAAAGGCGAAATATTCCTCGGCGGTATCGAAGCTCAGGTCAGCGTCCGCACAGCTTAATACCTCGATCAGCCAGTTGACCGCAGCTCAGAAAGGGCTTAAGGAAGCAGAGGCAAATCTGCTGTATCAGCAGTCCAGATTCAGTGATACGGTGATAGCGGCCCCTATTTCAGGCACGGTTGTATTTAAGGCATTTGAAGCAGGAGAGACAGTCAGCCCCGGGGTGGCTGTTATGACTGTTGTAGACATGGATAATCTTTTTGTCAGGACAGACATAGATGAATCTCGGATAGGCGGGGTGGTCCTGAACAAAGAGGTGAATATATTGCTTGAACACTCCCCTGACAAAGTAATCAGGGGAAAGATCTCGGAGATCGGCAGATACGCCGAGTTTGCCACACAGAGGGACGTGGTCCGCGGAAGGCAGGACATAAAGACCTTCAGGGTCAGGATAGCAGTGGATGATCATAGCGGCATACTGAAACCGGGGATGACTGTAACAGTATCTATACCATAACCTAAATAATGCAGACATTGAAAAATAATTTGTTTAACTCGATAGATTTATTTTGTTTATGCATATGGCTTTGAATAAAAATATACATCCTAACCTTGATTGAAATTGCGTTTAAGGAATCGAAAAACAAATAATTTTCCAACATCCGCATTATTCTCAATGCATTTTTTGGATTAAGGTATGCAGAGGTAAAGTACTTATGCAGGAAAACAAGGCCATTGAAGTATCGGGACTGACCAAAAAATTCGGCGCTCTTACTGCCGTTGATAATGTGAGTTTTGATGTGTCGGAGGGGGAATTCTTCGGCTTTCTCGGCCCGAACGGGGCAGGGAAAACTACACTCATAAGGATACTCACAACCCTTCTGAAACCCACAAGCGGAGGCGCCGTAGTCGCCTGCTGTGACGTGGCGAAATTTCCTGAGAGGGTAAGGCGTGAGATCGGAGTGGTGCCGCAGGCCATGACCAGCGACCTGGACCTCACGGGATATGAGAACATGGACATCTACGGCAGGTTCTACGGGATGCCCTCCAGGGAAAGAAAAGAGAGGATCGCGTATCTGCTTGAGCTGGTAGGTCTTACACAGAGGGCGAATGACCTTGTCGCCGCATACTCGGGCGGCATGAGGAGAAGGCTTGAGATAGCAAGGGGCCTTGTGCATAGGCCGAAATTACTGTTTCTGGATGAACCCACGATAGGTCTTGACCCCCAGAGCAGGCAGAATATTTGGGGCTTTCTGAAGAAATTAATGGAAGGCGACAGGATGACCATATTCCTTACTACGCACTACATGGAAGAGGCGGAGGAATTGTGCAGAAGGATTGCAATTATAGATTCGGGGAAGATCGTTGTAATCGGAAGTCCCGATGAACTCAAGTCCCGCATACCCGGTAATGACAGCATTGTTCTGACTGTCGATAATATTCCCCAGGATATAATCGCGAGAATCGATAAGCTTTCCTTTGTCCATAAAAGCAGTGTTGAAGAGAACAAGATACGGGTGTTTGTTGAGAGCGGGGCGAACAACCTTCCGGGGCTCATTGATGAGGCAAGATTGTCAGGTGCAAAAATATTGTCCGCCTCAATCCACGAGCAGTCCCTTGAAGATGTATTTATACACTATACGGGCAAATCCATCAGGGAAGAAGAGGTAAAGAAGGTCAGCTTCCTCGTGGGCGCGGGAATACCCAGAAAATGGGGGAGATGAGAAATGACGCGACTGCTTGCAGTTATTGAAAGGGACCTGAAGAAATTCAGGAGGAACCCGGTGGTCCTGGCAATGAGCATACTCATGCCCCTTATTTACCTCATCATTATCGGCAATTCCTTTCAGGGGAAATTAAAGGCGCTCCCTGTCGTTGTTGTGGACCAGGACACAGGCCCTCTCTCAGGACAGGTTATGAAAAATCTGCAAGCTGTCGCCGCCGGTCCGCAGACCATAACAATACTCATAATGAAGGACCAGCAGGAAGCGCTGCAAGGTGTGAGGGAAGGGAGATATAAAGCAGCGCTTATCATTCCTCAGGGCTTCAGTAAAAATGTTGTGCGTATGAGCAGGCCGTCGGTGGGTCTGTTCCTTGATAACACTGACGGGATATCTTCCGAAACGATAAGAAACACGGTTGAAGGCGCTGTCCGCGCCTCCGGGTCCGAATATGTATCCGTCAGGGAAACAGCCGGTGAGGTCCGTCTGAGAGATGTAAATCTTTACAGCAAGGTAGATTATTATCAGTCCCTCGTTCCCGGAGTCGTGATCATGGCCATCTTCCTCGGCGCCATGACAACAGGGGCGTTCAATCTGGTCATGGACAGGTTTCTCGGAATAGACGAGAGCTATCTGCTTACTCCCCTTTCCAAGGCCCACATAGTGTCAGGGCTGATCATTAGCGGACTGTTTATAACTACATTGATCGCCTTTTTTATCCTGATTGTAAGCATGCTGATAACCGGCATCCCCTTTTCAGAAGAGCCGGGGCAATGGGCCTCGATATTTTTGATAATAACGCTGACGACCCTTGGACTGCTGAGCATGATGTTCGTCATCATCGGCCGCATCAGCCACCCCCGGATCGTTGGGATACTGAGCGGGTTTCTGAACGTCATCCTATTTTTCCCCAGCGGGGCCATATATCCTGTCGCTAGTTTTCCCGGATGGTTAAAAAGCTTTGCCAGAGTAAACCCCGAGGCTTATGCAGTTGACGCGCTGAAGTCTATTCTGTTCAAAGGGGCAGGCATTTCCGATGTCTCACATGACATTGCATTCCTCCTGATATTCACACTCATAATGATGGCTATCGCGATAACTGCATTCAAAAGGACTGTGTAATGCTCCAAATGGGAGTATTGCGGCAAGGTGTCCCCTTAACGTTTGGACATCGGGGTATAAGTCTGCATCCCCTTTAAGGACGAGAAATATGAAGGACGTATAATTCTCCCCTGAATGATCTCCTCGATCCTGTGGGCCGACCAGCCGGACACCCTTGCCATTGCAAAGATCGGGGTGAAAAGCTCTTCGGGTATCCCCATGCACTGGTAGACAAATCCGGAGTAGAAGTCGACATTCGTGCAGACGACCTTGCCCTTCTTTTCCCGGACAAGCTGGGGCGCAAGCTTCGCGATCCTTTTGTACAGGGCAAACTCTTTTTCTCTTCCGGCCAGCTCAGCAAGTTCTTCTCCCCGTTTTTCGAGGAAAACCGCTCTCGGGTCGGACAATGTATAGACCGCGTGGCCCAGGCCATAGATCTTTCCGGACTTGTCCCCGGCGGTTTTTTCAAGGAGCAGCTTAAGGTAAGATTTAATTTCTTCGTCATCTTCCCAGTCCCTGACCTTGCGCTTGATGTCACGCATCATCCTCACAACGGCCTCATTTGCGCCCCCGTGCAGGTGTCCCGAAAGGGAGCCTATCCCCGCGCATATCGCCATATAGGTATTTGCGCCTGAAGATGAAACACATCTTGTTGTAAAGGTCGAGTTGTTGCCCCCGCCGTGTTCAGCATGAAAGATCAGCATGGTGTCGAACAGTTCGGCAGTAAGCCGGTCCGGGACTTTACCGTTCATCATGTAGAGAAAATTCTCGGCAGTGCTTTTATCCGGATCAGGCTCAACGAGCTTTGAGCAGTCATTTTTCTTCATCAGTTTCTTCTGGTAATTGTAGGCTATGATGGTCGGGAACTTGGCTATCAGGTCGATGCATTGCCTGGTTACGTTCCTTATGTCCGTCGAGTTCGGGCTTTTATCAAAAAGGTGCATTGCCGATACAATCGTATGAAGAGAACACATCTGGTCGTTATGCCTGGGCCTATTAAGGAGTATTTCCTTGGCTTCCTCCGGTAGCGCGCGTCTCTTCCCGAGCTCTTTTGAAAAGCTTTTGAGGTACTTTTCCTGAGGCAGCTCGCCGGTCAGAAGGAGGTAGATGGTTTCTTCAAACCCGAACCTCTTTTCCTTTTCCTTTCCGTTTACCAGGTCCGCGACGTCATAGCCGCAATAGTAAAGCTTTCCGGGAATGGGGTTTAACGTCTGCGAGCCGTCACCGGCTATGATCTTCTCATACCCTATGACCTGCCCTTTGCTCGTGATGCCGACGAATACCCCTGAGCCGTCTTCATTCCTCAGGCCCAGCTTGATGCTTTTCGCCTTCACGATTTTGGGATCTATCTTGTCATGCAATAATGCAAGTTCCTCGACTTTCTTGAGAACACTCTCCATGTATGGATACCTCCGAAATAATAATAGCCTTTTATTTTATACTTTTTGCAGTGCGATTGGAAGCGCAAGGAATTCCTGCTGATTCCAAAGGAAGGCATAAGTTCACAAGAAGGGGGTACAGGCTAGACAGTTATTTTAACCGGCTCGCTCATCCACGTACCATGGAGATTGCAATTTCCACCGCCTCTATCTGGGACGTCTTGTCCAGTTTGATCCTGAATGTCTCCACCGGCGCGGCTGCGCCTCCGACGGGGAAGCTGCTCCTTGCGATTTCTTCACCGTCTACAAGGAGTTTTATCATGGTTATCCAGTGCTCAGGCGTTGACGGGTGTTCATCCATAAAGCCGACCTTCACTTTGACATCAAACCAGCTGCCGGGCTGGACGGAGGCAGTGGCCTCAATGCCGGGGACATGTTTCTGTTCAAGGGCAGAGAGTTTTTCTTTCTTTAAGAGTTTTTGTACCTTCCTGCTTTCACCTTTTCCATTCTCGCCGGCGAAGGTTTTACCCGAGGCCATAACGGCCGCGGTGATTAATGACCCTTTTATAAAGTTTCTTCGATCCATAATCAAACCTCCTTTTATTATCTCTTTATCACATACAGATTAACTTGTCTATATTTGTAATTAAAAGCATGTCTATTGACTTCCTCTGGAAATGACCTAGAATTTATGTAACGGATTCAATATAAAAGGAGCATGAACATATGAAGGGCCTTTTATCAGCATTTGCATGCGCAATATTAATTCTTTCAATTTGTTCCGTTTCCGGCTGCAAGCAGCAGGCAGGGGTGGAACCGGGGAAGCCGTCTGCTTCAAAGTCTGTCACGGAAGAACCAAAACGATCAATGGCAGTGATATCTGAAGACGCCACTGCATTACTGGCAAAAATAAATGAGTCCCTGTCTGCGGTTTCCGAGGTTGTTAAGCCGTCAGTTGTAAACATATCAACCACGACTACGGTTTCTATGAAGGAAACTCCTTTCGGCGATTTCTTCAATGACCCTTTTTTAAGAAAATTCTTCGGCGATCAGTCCAATCCGCATGGAGGGAAAAAGAAATACAAAACCTCCGCGCTCGGATCAGGAGTAATTGTAACGGCAGACGGATATATACTGACCAATAATCACGTAGTCCAGAACGTTGACGAGATCAAGGTCATCCTGCAGGACAAGAGGGAATTCGCAGGCAAACTCATCGGCACCGACCCCCAGACTGACCTCGCGATTGTAAAGGTCAAGACCGGCGGCCTGCCTGCAATTAAAATCGGGGATTCAGGCAAATTAAAGGTCGGCGAGCTGGTTATTGCCGTCGGCAATCCCTTTGCCTTGGGCAACACCATTACCATGGGGATCGTCAGCGCCGTCGGCAGGTCCCATGTCGGGATAGCTGATTATGAGGACTTTATTCAGACGGACGCGGCCATCAATCCCGGGAATTCAGGCGGCGCCCTGGTGAACATCAGGGCCGAGCTTGTGGGGATAAATACCGCCATCTTTTCAACGAGCGGGGGCAATGTAGGAATAGGGTTTGCCATTCCCGCCTCCATGGCCCAAAAGGTAATGGAAAGTATTATTAAGCACGGCAAGGTTGTGCGCGGCTGGCTTGGGGTAAGCATCCAGGATTTGACCCCTGAGCTGATAAAGCATTTCAACATTAAAGAGGGCAAGGGGGCGCTCATAGCTGATGTCGTCAAGGGCGGCCCTGCTGAAAAGGCGGGCTTTATGCGCGGGGACCTGATAACAGCGTTTGACGGTGAACCGGTAGAGGACGCAACATCTCTGAGGAATATGGTCGCAGGAAGAACCCCCGGCAAGACGGTAACGGTAAAAATAATAAGGGAAGGGAAAGAAATATCTTTATCCTGTGTCCTCGGGGAATTACCAAAGACCTCGGTCACTCAAAAAGCTGAATATGGGAATGTTATGGAAGGGATTTATGTGCAGGACATCACTCCGGAGATAAGGAGAGGCCTGCTTATCCCTGATAAGGTCACAGGCGTCATTGTCACAAATATAGATGAAGAAAGCGCCGCCTACGAGGCCCTGAAGCAAAATGACGTGATCCTGGAGGTAAACCGAAAGAGTATTTTCAACGTGAAAGACTATGAAACACTGGTCAAGAGGATTAAGCCTGAAGATAGTGTGCTTCTGCTTGTATACAGGACAGGAGGATTTATTTATGTTACTATCAACCCGTAGCGTATTACAGATTTAATAGTCAGGAGGGCACATGAAATTTATATGGGAGGAGAACGTGATCACTATAGCTAAGTACATCCTGTGTTTTCTGGTAATATTTTCCATCAGCTTCGCAGTGTCGGAAAGCAGCGCCATGCATGAAGTATTCGAAGACCTTGATCTGAACAAGGACGGCAATGTTGATCGTAATGAATTTTCAGAAAGCATGAAGAAGGATGAATTCAGCAAGCTGGATAAAGATCAAAACAGGGAAATTACATCTGAAGAGATGGAGGGTCTTTATACCGGCGCGGAACTGGACAAACACAGAGAATTATATAAAAGAATGGACAAAGACAAAAATAAAAGGATCACCTTTTTTGAATTTTCGGATTACGCGGACAGGTATTTAAATATAGAAGAAGCCTTTATCGGACTGGACAAGGACAAAAACAATTCCCTGGAGCCGGATGAAATTAATGTGCGGCCGGTTTTGAAGTGGATAACGATACGGTTTTGAAGTATGGTTTAACCGTACTTCAAAATAAGCTCCTTATACCTATAGCAACTCTTAATATGATCATTCACCATACCCGTTGCCTGCATATGAGCATACACAATAGTTGAGCCGACAAATTTGAACCCCCTCTTTTTTAAATCCTTACTGATGAGGTCCGACAGCTCTGTTCTTGCCGGAAGCTCTCCCAGGGACTTAAACCCGTTGTTGACCGGCTTGCCCCCGGTAAAACTCCAGATATACCTGTCGAAAGTCCCGAACTCTTTTCTTACTTCAAGAAATGCCTTTGCATTTGCAACAGCTCCCTCGATCTTTAATTTGTTGCGGATGATCCCGCTGTCTTTTAGCAGGGAATTAATTTTCCGCTTATCATAACGTGCGACTTTGTTGAAATCAAAACAGTCAAAGGCCTTCCGGAAATTATCCCTTTTCCTCAGGACAGTGAGCCAGCTCAATCCAGCCTGGAAACCTTCAAGGACCAGAAACTCAAACAGCTTCCTGTCATTGTGAAGGGGGACTCCCCATTCTTTGTCATGGTATTTGATGAGGAGTGGGTCTCCTGTGGGCCAGGAGCAGGTCTGATTATTGTTTTTCATAATGAGGATTGCATGAAGACAAACGCGCTTTTCCGGCCCATCCTGATTTTAAATGAACCATCTGTTACGGACACGTTTTCTCCTGTGAGCCGGCAGGTAAGCACAGAGTTTCTGAGCTTCTCCTTTATTCGCGCCGGGATTTTATTGTTGTGTTCAATGTCTATATTCACATTGTCCCCCATAGGAAGCGTACCGTTATGAAATAGCATTACAGCCACGCTGTCGAATGAATAACTGAGACAGGCCAGCAGGAAATAATCCACATACAGACATACGAAAGAGCCGCTGTAAAAGGCCTCATGCTGTCTGCGCAGGCTGATGAGCTTTCTGGTATGATCGAAAATTTCTTTCTCAAGTTTGTATTCCGGTTTTACCTCATTGTCCGGCCCTATCTTCTCCCATTCAAAGTCTCTGCGGTTGTCGGGGTCGCCTCCGCCTTCCATTCCAATCTCATTCCCATAATATAGCTGAGGGATGCCCCGTGTGGTGAACATGAAGGTCAGCGCGAGCTTGAGTATATCTGCCGCCATCCTCCGGTCGTGCCCGAAACTGTTCAGGGCCGCTGTAATAAACCTGTGAGGCAGATCATGGTTGTCCAGCAGGCTCACAAGTCTGTTATGGTTTGAATAATGCGTGTCCCTCTCAAATATCCCGGCGCCCACATCAAATGGCGAGTAGAATTCCGTCAAACCGGCGCCGTGAACAAACACCCTTTCCATGGCCTGCTGCACAGGGAAATCAAAAAGGGAATCAAAGCCCCAGTGTTTCTGGTAATCGGTCAGCTCATCGATATTATAGACCAGCGCCTCACCCAGCATTGAAACCTCAGGGAACCTGCCCCTGATCTGGTTTTTGAAATGGTTCCAGAAACCCCGCTCCACGTGCTTGGCCGTATCCATACGGATGCAGTCAATGCCGGTTTCCCTGATCCATGACGCGATGGTGTTGATCTGATAGTCGATTACCTCCAGTTGGTCGAGATCGAGGTCCGGCAGACCGGCAAGTTCACCCTCTATCACGTTATGACTGCAGTCAAGACCGCGCTGGTTGAACCAGTGCTGCCGGATGGGTGTAGGATTAGGCCCGGCATTGGCAGTTCCCGGATGATCATATCCCACGTGGTTCACCACCATATCAAGAATGAGCTTGATGCCGTTTTCATGCAATCTGTCAGCGAGGTCTTTTACGTACATCTTGCTGCCCGCTGGATATTTCCCGTTATCAATATAGAGATGAGGGTCCACGGCATTGAAGTCCAGCGCCCAGTAGCCATGATAGGGCTGTGCCTTGATGCGCGGACTCTGCATCTGCAGATATACCGGGGTGATCCAGAGAGCGGTGATGCCGAGTTTTTTCAGGTAGGGGACCTTTTCCATAATCCCGTCGAGGTTGCCTCCATGATAGGAAAAGGGATTGTTTTTGTCTGTCCCCTCAAGCCCGGCAGGATTGGGTCTCCCGTAAAACCGGTCTGTGAGTATGAAATAAATAATATCGTTTTGGTATATCAAAACGAATAGCCTGCCTTTAGAAGGGCTGTCATCTGCTCACTGGTTATCTCTTGATCAATTGTCGCGAAATGGGCCCCTCCAATAGACTGCTCCTGTTCGCCCTCTGCATAAAGGTTCATATAGTTGATCTCAAGTTTTGTATACCAGTGTTTTGAAAAATTATATCGTCCTTCCAGGGAAAACATAATGGCATAACCCTCAAGTTCGCCTTCTGATATCTTATCTCTCAGGATATGGTTGTCCTCATCTTTAATAATCAGATAAGGGGAGAAGGCAAAACTCCCTTCAATTCCGAGCCTGTCCATGACCGCGAATGTCGTCCCGGCCTTGATATAAGGGATGAAATATTTTATATCGTAGGTCAGGACCTTGCCGCTTACTTCATCATGCCCAAGGTCTACCCCGAAGTAATCCTGATAGGAAGGATACCATTGGTCAACATCACTGACTTCGTAGCTGAATTTTTCATAAATGTGTCCAGCTCCTGCGAAAAATGACAGCCGGGTTTTGCTGAAGGCTTTATTGAAAAATCTGTAGCGGAAATCAACGTCAACTATCAGGGCCTCAAGCTCAGCATCGCTTTCCGAATAAATATCCAGTGAATCCGGGTAACACCTGTCCGGGTCACAAGTCGAGCCGGGATCATGCGGCAGATCCGCGCCGTCGTGCCAGTATCCCCAGTCCGAGTCTTCCATTGTGCCTGCAGCATCCGTAATGTTTTTCTTTGCGTTTATAATAAGCTTCCATCTCTCCTTAAACTCTGCGGAGGCGCTGAGGGAAGCCATATATACATCCAGGGGGAATTTCAGCTCACTTATAGGGAAGTGGAGGTTGTCGCGAGCGCCGTCTGCATATTTCACATCACCCCCGATCTGATATGTCGTATGCCCTCTCATGACTCCTGTTCCCAGATCAACAGACAGGTTTATATTATTACCCGGCCAGGTCTTTTGTGAAGAATCCTGGGCAAAGGCATAATGGCCGGTTAACATGAAAACAAATACACAGATTATAATGCGCATCAATATATTCATCCGGCTATCTCCTATATAACAGCTGAGCCTCCCGATGTACGGTAATAAATATCATCAGGTCCTGAATTGTGTCAGCACAGGAAAAAAACGTTCACCCGTGCGCTGCTAAAATTTGACCTTAGGGGCCTCTTTCTCGCCTTCCGGAATTTCGTAATATTCCGCGTTTGACACGCCTGCAAAGGAGGCAAATAACCTGCCGAAGAAGGTCCTTATATATGTGTTTAACATTTGCACCGCGTCGTTGTACCTCTTCCTCTCTACCGCGATCCTGTTTTCAGTGCCCTCAAGGCTGTCCTGGAGTTTCAGGAACGATTCGTTTGCCTTAAGGTCAGGGTATGTTTCCCTTAACACGAGCAGTCTGGACAGGACACCTTCAAGCTGGTTGGAGGCCTGCACTTTATCTTTCACCGTATTCGCCTGAAAATATTTTGTCCTTGCGTTTGCGATATTCTCAAAGAGGTCCTTTTCATGAGTGGCATACCCCTTCACGGTTTCAACGAGATTAGGGATCAGATCGTAACGTCTTTTTAACTGGTTCTCCACCTGTGCCCACGAGCCTTTTACATTTTCGTCCATGGCAATGACATTGTCATAGCCTTTACGAAGCCAGCTGAAAGTCATCAGCCCGATGACCAGAATGACGCCAACTACTATAAGAGCGATTTTTAAACCTTTTGACATATCGAGTCCTCCTTTAAACTTGTTTTAACTAATTTGACCTGTTAAATAAAAGCTGACTGCTGACAGCTTTTATTTTACCAACCACCTGACG
>JAGVNU010000023.1 GCA_020053105.1 Thermodesulfovibrionia bacterium | reverse complement strand
TTTGCTCAGCACCTTTATTGCCGCCAGTGCGCTTTCAGAAAGGGTCGGATTTTCCGCGTTATATCCTGAATCGTTGGCATTATGATAAACATGATCAAATAGTCCTGCTAATTTGCTGGTGGCCGGATCATTGGCTTCAGCCATCAGTGCGTCTCCGCCATCAACTCCTGCCTGCCGTTCGACAAGAACATGCTTCCCCGGCTGGCCGTTTTCAGTTCTCAATTTTGTGAGGACCTGACTGCTGACATAACCCGAACCGCCTGCGCCGATAAGGACATCCACCGGCGGAATTGTCGGCCCATGGCCTCCGCCATACTTTAAATCTGTTGCAATCGTCCCCGTAGTGTTCGGATCACCGAAAAGGCCCTCGTCTGCTATGGCAAAAGTATTGCCGCGATCATCGTTATGGGCCACCCATGCTCCCGGAGTGGCATGTGAAACAGGTACCGTGCTGACAGCTCCCACGGCCATACCATACTCTTTTGCAATCTCACCTATCGATAAGAAAGCAGTTGAGCCATCAGATGAGACAGTAACCCGGCCGTTTGCAGTTTTGAAGCCGGTATAAAGAGCGGTAGCAGCTGCAGAGCTGTCTGTATAGCCGGACAACACATAATTGAAATTCGACCAGGCCTGATTCGAATCATAACCGCCTCCAGCAGGAAACGTTGCCAGCCAGTGTTTGGCCCAATTTGTGTCGCCCTGATAGAGAGGGATTGTCCCGGTATACGCGTTCGTTGCCTCGATATGTTTCGCCCCCCAGCCGTCTGATATCATCAGAATAATATATTTTGCATTGACCCCGTAAACATCTGCCCGGCACGGTATTAACAGTAGAAAAGTGAAAATAAGGAAAATATAGAGTGAAGACTTTAAAAGCCGATAGATCCGGTTCTTATTATTTGATAACTTTCTGTTTATCATTGTTTGGGTCCCCCCTGATCTTCAAGAATTTCCAAAAAAGGAACAAAAGAAAAATCTGTGCTGTTTATGTCGTCATTGTTGCACTCGACAGATATGACGTTTTTACCAGGCAGAAGTTCCTGTATAAATCCTCCGATATCCAGTTGTTCTGCCTGCGGAGCCTCTGTATTCTGATCAGAGGTGGATTTAGGCGCGGAATCATTGCGAATGACTTCTATACCGTTCAGGTACGTGATAAAAGGCCCGTCACATGTTATGGAAAAGGTCATCCCGGTAATGGAATATATGTTGTTTATTGTGAAATGCTTTCTGGAATAGATTGTGGAGTAATTGCCCTGCATATCATCCAGGCGCGTCCTGTTGCTGCTGCCATATCCAAGGCTGGTGAATCCATTTGGCCAGGTGCTGTCATCAAAATCAATACTGTTCCATTTAAACGGCGGCTTTGCCGGCCCTTTAAAATAGCGCCATGTGTCTCCTTCGACTATCTTTAACATCGGGGCAGCCTGTGCAGAATGATCATTTATGCCGACCATAAATACTAAAAGAAGAAGAATTAGAACAAAGTATATGGTTAGTTTAATAATCCGGCAGGAAACACCTCTTTCTCCATTAAGTAAATATCTTTTAAAGTGAGAACCTCGCAACCGATTAATGTATGAAGCATCAATAAACCTGAACATTTGTTAATCCTCCTTTTTTGCTGGAATAAAAACGCGGAATTTGCCTAAAGGTATATTCCTTTCGGCAGCCCGGCTGTCTCGGTAACTTATTAAGATTAGTTGCGTTTCGTCCCTACCCACACGGGCTTAAGCTTTTTCTGGTAAGTTATTTGAAATCATCATGGTTGCATATTCGGTCAGGGACGTATTTCTTTAAGAGCATTCAGGGAACGTACCATATACTATATGAATCTCTTTTATCATGAAATATCCTCACTGTCAAGCCCTAGCATAATTCAGGACTTAACGAACCACTAAAGATTTAAAGACTTTCTAACCGTTCATGTTATTAAGATACCGTTATCAATTTATTATTTTTCGTATTGTTATTTATTCCTGTATTTGACCTGAATGCCGGTATAAATCAAGCGCTTTCGGATAATCCCGCACTTCCACCTGAACGTGGAGAAGTCGTCTATAGTTGCAATCAAAAAAGTCCCCATCAGATCTACATTATCGGAATGGGTCACAGAGACACTTTGACCTATGCAAACGGCAGTGACACGGTGAAATCACAGATTGAAATTTACAGGATAGGCGAATGGCTGATTCAAAAGGAGGGCCTGGAACTTCATTTACCGGAGGGCTTGATTTTTTATCTTTGTACGGGTAAATCCATAACAACTTTTGTATATTTACCTTCGACGCTGTCTATCCTGATACAGCCTCCGTGGTCTCTGATAATTCCGTGGCTTATGCTCAGGCCCAATCCGGTCCCCTCTCCGTTTTTTGTAGTGAAGAACGGGTCCATGATCTTGTCCAGTATCCCTGCCGGTATCCCTGCGCCATGATCATAAAAGGTTATCCGCACATGTTGAGTATCGCCTGCCAATGCAGTTTCAGTAGAAATCCTGAGGATTTTATCGTGATGTGCTTCCGGATATTTCCGGTTCAACGCAAAGCATGCGTTGCTGATGAGATTCAGGAACACCTGTTCAATATGCTGAGGCTGAGCATTGATCCTGGGCAGAGAGGGATCAATATTTATCGCAAGCTTTATCCCGTCTTTTTTTAACTGTGTTTCAGTCAGGGCGAGTGAATCAGACATTATCTCACTTATATGCACAATTCTTTTTCCCTCTTTGCTTTCACGGGCAAAGGACAAAAGGCCGCTGACAATGCCGGCAATACGATCGCTTTCCTTTATGATCCGGCCTGCGATCTCATGCTCTTTGCTTCCTGTATCCAATTTGTTCAGCAGTATCTGAGCATAGTTGATAATGCCGTTTATCGGGTTATTTACCTCATGTGCGACACCTGCAGCCAGTTTGCCTACAGAAGCAAGATGCTCGGAACGCATCAGCTCCGAATAAAGGACTATATTATCGGTCACGTCAATCTGGCTGAGTACCAGCCCGCTGATCCGTCCGTCCTCCTCTTTGACAGGTTTAAGGCTCCAGTCCTGGTATGTCAGTCCCCGTTCAGCATGTTTTGCCGGTCGTGCTTTTGCATAATAAGGGCTCCCGGTCCTGATTACTTTACGGAAAATTGTTTTATTCTCCTCATCCGGGTGCAGGTCAAAGTAGTTTTTACCTATGTAGAACTCAGGCTTATTCCCCTCACTTCTTGCATACTTGATGTTTACCCTGATGAAGTTGAAATCAGTATCCATATATGCAATCAGGACATGGACGTTGGAGAAGATATTTTCCAGAAGCTCATTGCTTTCCCTTAGCGCTGCCGTTCTTTCTATGACCCTGAATTCCATTTCTTCATGCGCCCGGTAGAGGGCCTCCTCAATCATCTTGCGCTCGGTAATGTTTAACATGGCTGTTCTTGTCCGGCTGTAATTGCCTTCAATGTCCTTTATGGGGATGCTCAGCAGCTGGGCGATAAATACTGATTTGTCATTTGTCTTAAGATTGATCTCGCAGGTCCGTTTAGACTTTGTTTCGAAGACGGCCTGAAGGTGCAGATAAAATACATCCTGGTTTTCCCGGCGAATAAACCTGGAAAAAGGTTGTTTCATCAGGCCGCTTTTATCTGACCCCAATAAATCGGCCCCGGTAAGATTTACTTCGAGGATGAGGCCTTTTTTATCAAAAGTGAAGTAACCGACAGGGGCAAAGTCATAAAGGTCTGAATATATATTGCGTGACTCTTCAAGTTGTATCTGGGCATCGCGAAGCTCTTCGTTCTGCATCTCCAGTTCTATCTGATGCACCTGAAGCTCATGGATGACAGGCTGGGCGTCCTTGAGCGATATTCCCTGCTTCTCAGCAGTTTGTTCTCTTAATTTTGTTTCTGCATGCCTGCGAAGCCGGGAATTTTTTGTTTCGAGTTCTGAGTTGGAAGTTTTCCCTTTGCTCTGACCTTTCGACTTATCGTTATTTTGTTTGTCTTTGTTCATCTTACCGTTCCTAGATATGTAGGGGCGTGGTCACACCGCCCCTACTTCCCTGTCACGTCCTCCATGACCAGCAGTATCATTTCCGTCCCTTTGCCTTTTTGATAAACTTTTCTGGCGTTGAGCAGTATCTTTTTATGACCGATAGATGGGAAATCATGCTCAACCTCATAATCATGAAACTCGCTTTTTCCAGGGAGGATGTCCTCCAGAAGTTCCCTGAGTTTCGGGATGTCCCACTGGCGGTTGCCGAGGTCATAAATGATCTTGCCCTCCGTATCTTCCCTGATGGCTTTAAAAGTCCGGTAAAAAGTCCTGTTTGCCGATACAACCTTCATGCCGGCATCAAGGACAATGAGAGGTTCACGGATCGTATCTATAATGCTTTCAGCGTAAAGCAGCGTGTCACTCAGTACTTCCTGTGTATGTTTCTGACCGGTTATTTCTGTGAATGTAATAACAACACCGTCAATAACGTTATCAATGGTGCGGTAGGGCAGGACCTTCATTAAATACCAGAGACCGTTTTTGTCGGACACTTCAATCTCTTTTGGAATGAGGGTGCTCAGCACTTCCCCGGCATCTTTGACCATGCCTTCATATACCAGTGATGATGCGAAATCTTTTACAGGGCGGCCTATGTCCGTTTGTATCAGCTTGACCACCTTGCAGATTTCCGGGGTGAACCGTTTTATGTTCAGGTCGTTATCCAGAAAGATGGTGGCAATTTTCGTGGCAGCAAGGAGGTTGTTCATATCATTTGTCACCTGCATCATTTCATCGATCTTGCTCTGGGACTCGGCGTTCACCATTATCAGCTCTTCATTTACCGACTGGAGTTCTTCTTTTGACGTCTCAAGCTCTTCATTGGAACTCTGAAGTTCCTCATTGGCGGATTGCAGTTCCTCATTTGTTGACTGAAGCTCCTCATTTGAGGCTTCGAGTTCCTCTATAGTGGACTGAAGCTGCTCCCTCATCGATTTCAATTCAAATTCCAGCTCTGTTACACGCAGGCTGCTCTTTTTTTTGCTGTCCGGCAATTTTTTGTCCGCCTTTGCCGGCGGAGAAGACGCGGCTTCCTCAAATACGACCATGATAAGGCCTTTTAAATCGGACGGCTTATTTATGTGCCTGATGCTTACATTGACCGTATAAATATCACCGTTTGCTTTCACCTTCAGGTTTTTGATGACGGCATCTGTTTTTTTTGTTACGGCCTTGCGGACCTCTGCTCTCAGTTCAAGCCTCAGTCCCTCGCGTGCCATTTCAAATATATTCAGTTTGGCTTTTCCGGGGGACGGTTCCAGGTATTTACCGGTGCGTCCGTGAAAATAGAGGATGCCCCCGTTTTCATCAATGATCACACACGGCGGAGCATAGCGCTCAATGAGCAGCTTTTCCGTAATATCGCCAAGGGTTTTCTCACCGGACATTCCTTTACTACCGGATTGCAATTCCCTGGTCTTGGATTTGGTTTGAGAACTATAATAGTCTTGGGGCACTGCGTTGACAAGGACAGATTTTTTGGGCTTAAAGATCTTCCATTTATTGCTGACAGGAGAAAAAAGGTCGGAGAAGGTCCCGATAGTCTCGGAAGCGCCGAGGAAAAGAATGCCTTCCGGCTTTAATGCGTAATGAAAAAGGGGTATTATCTTTTTCTGTAATTCCGGCCCCAGGTAAATGAGCAGGTTTCTGCAGCTTATTATATCCACCTTTGAGAAAGGTGGGTCTTTGGTAACGTTCTGAACGGCAAATACAACTAATTCCCTGATCTTGATGCTGATACGGAAGGAATTGTCTTCCCTGGTAAAATAGCGTTTCAGACGTTTCGGCGAAATATCGGCAGAAATGCTGTCAGGGTAAATACCGCTTCTGGCCTGTTCGACAGCGTCGCTGTCTAAATCCGTTGCAAATATCTGTATCTTACAGGCCGGATTCTGCTCGCTGACATACTCATGCAGCACTATGGCCAAAGAGTATGCTTCTTCGCCGGTGGAACAGCCGGGCACCCAGACGCGCAGGGCATATTCCCCACCCGCACGTTTAACCAGGTCGGGGAGAATATTTTTTTTGAGCAGATCGAAGGCCTCGGGGTCCCTGAAGAACCTGGTGACCCTGATGAGGAGTTCCTTAAAGAGTATATTTACCTCGGATGGATTGTCCCTGAGATACGTGACATAATTTGCGACATCCCCGATCTGGTGAAGGGACATCCGCATTTCTATCCTGCGGATAATGGTATTAGGCTTGTAGCGGGAAAAATCATGGCCTGTCTGATTACGGACCAGAATGAATATCTTCTGCAGGGCATCCGGGAAGTCTCCTGAAGAGGTTTCCGTTTTTTTCAGGAGCTTCTTGTGCGGGTGTCTTACATACTTAAGGAGCATTTCCGGGATCTTTTCCGCAGGCAGGACGTAATCAACCATGTCTGTGGCTATAGCGCTTCGGGGCATGCCGTCGTATTTGGCAGTGCCCGGGTCCTGCACGATGACCAGTCCGCCTTCGCCTTTGACTGCCTTTAAGCCGAGGGTCCCCTCGGTACCTGTTCCGGAGAAAATCACAGCGATGGCCTTTTCGCCCTGGTCTTCCGCCAGGGTACGAAAGAAGAAATCTATGGGATGCCTCAGACCGCGGCGTTCCGAGGGTTCTATCAACTGGAGTTTCCTTTGAAGTATGGCAATATTTTTATCAGGCTGTATCAGATACACGCAGTCCGGCAGGACTTTCATCCCGTCCTCTGCCTGGTATATATTCATATCCGTATATTTTTTCAGAATGTCGCCGATGATGCTTTTATGAGTGGGATCAAGATGGGGGACAAGTATAAAGGCCATTCCGCTGTCTGAAGGCATATGGGTAAAAAACTCCTGGAAGGCCTCCAGCCCTCCGGCAGAAGCGCCTATGCCGACGATATATAAACCACGTTTTTGTCTCTCTGCTTCGGATGCCTTTACCGTTACAGGATCTGAAGGGGTGATTTTTGTGCGTTTTGCCTTCCGGGTGGTTTTTCGGGAACCTGTTTTGTTAATTTTTTTGCTTTGCCTTCCTGCCATCAGGTCCTCTAATTCAATAATTATTCGTGTTCCGGTCGTTACCCTCTTCACCGGATTAATCATAAAATGATAGATTCTTATGCAAGGGCAAGTGCTTAAGATTAAAACATCCCTGTGAAAGTGTCAATCTTTAAATGACTGGTTAAGACTTTGTGTGTCTGTCATTCCGATAGACCTTACGCGGCGACGATGGATTAATGTTAATACTCTGTTTTGATTTAATACTCTTGTGCAGGAGGACTTCCGGTTTCCGGCTCTTAACATATTCGCTGTTTATGGCGGAGTTATAAAACCGATAGCTGTTTTTCCCCAGTCCTTTCGCTTTATACATGGCTATATCGGCATTTTTCAACAATGTGTCGGAATCTTTACTGTCCAGAGGATAGAAACTGATCCCTGCGCTAACGGTCACCTGGAGTTTATGGTCACCAATCAAGAACAGCTCCTGAAAGGCAGAGATGATTTTCGTGACTGTAACGAATGTTTGATCTGCATGAGTGATTACAGGAAGCAATATGACAAATTCATCGCCTCCCAAACGGGCCACTGTATCGCTTTCACGCAGACAGCTTTGCAAGCGGTTTGCAGCCGCCTTCAGCAATTTATCTCCTGTTGAGTGTCCCAGAGAATCATTGATTGTCTTGAAATTGTCCAGGTCCAGATAAAGAACGGCCACCATGTGCCCGCTGCGGGAAGCCTGAGAGAGTGCGAGATTAAGATGGTCAGCAAAGAGCATCCTGTTCGGCAGACCGGTAAGCATATCATGATACGCCATTTTTTTTATGGTTTCTTCCAACCGCCTTTTTTCTGTAATGTCGCTCATTACTATTCGCAATCGGATATCATTATCTTTGTTGTCCCGTACCGGCATACATTCCAGCTGAGCATCAAATATTGCGCCATCCTTTTTTTGCATTTTAAGCTCGCAGGTCCGCTGGGTCTTTGTTTCGAGAATATTTTTATGGCAAAAATAATATTTGTCCTGTTCGTCTCTGCTGACAAACTTTGAAAAGGAAGTTCTTGTCAGAGTGCTTTTCCCTGTCCCCAAAAGGTTTGCGCCTTTGAGGTTCGCATCAAGGATAAGGCCCTTTTTATCGAGGGTAAAATACCCGACAGGGGCGAATTCATACAGGTCGGAATATTTACTGCGTGCTTCTTCGAGCAGGACCTGCGCGCTGCGAAGCTCTTCGTTCTGCATTTCGAGTTCTATCTGGTGCACCTGAAGCTCGTGAACGAGGCTTTGTACATTCAGGACGGACAGATCTTTTAATGATTTTTCCTTTTGTTTCCGCAGTTGTCCCTCGGCCTTCTTGCGGAGGCTGGTTGGTTTTAATGATGCAGGCTTACTCTTCTTCATCTGACATTACTCTTATATCACAGTTTTATGATCTTGTCGATGCCACAATGTATTTGCCAAGGAGCGAAAAAAGATGTATGTATATAATAAAGCGGTATAGGATTCCGGTCTTCATGAGAGAATCCGGATGCGCAGAATGAACACGAAGATGAAGCGAATCTTTCTTATCCTTGGCGGCAGCGCGGCGGCCCTTGTACTTGCAGCGCTCATTTTCCTCCTCACCTTCAACGTAAATTCCTATAGGACCCGCATCGAGGCAGCTGCCTCCGACGCTATAGGGATGAAGGTCCGCATGAATGGCAAAATGAATCTCAAGCTTCTTCCGCGTACAGTCTTGTCCTTTGAAGACATTCTTATACAAAACAGGGATGCTGATGTCGCTTCTGTAAAAAAGGCGGAGGTAGAAATGAGACTGCTGCCGCTTCTATGGCGAGGAATACACATCCGGCAGGTCAGGCTCATCACCTCCGAATTCTTCATCACCAGAGACAGAAGCGGGGGTCTCAACGTCGAAACAACTGAAAGGAAACCCACCGGGGAAAAGCTCCTGTTTGGGTTAATTGAGGCGGAAAAAATCTTTGTCAGGAAAGGGCGTCTCCTGTATGTGGACGAACGATCGGGGGGAAAGACCGAGGCAAACGACTGCGATCTTGCGATCAACAACTTCTCTGCAGGTGGAGGCGGGTTTTCTGTCACCCTCTCCCTTGATGGAGATTTGTCATGCGGGGAGGTGAAGTCGGAAGGATTGAGGATCTCGGATATCCGCATTATCATGAAGGCCCGGCAGGGGAAGTTTGAAGCTGACCCCATCACTATGAATATCTTCGGCGGGAACGGCAAAGGGAGCATCAAGGGTCTGATGACCGGTGAAAGCCCTCAATATTCAGTTGATTTTGCGATCACAAAATTACGTTTTGAAGAAGTGCTTGGACAGTTTAAACAAAAAAAAGCCACACGCGGCGAGCTGGACCTGAAATCTCATTTTACGATGAAAGGCAAAAATTCGGATGAGATGACAAGGACCTTACAGGGAGCGGTCTCGCTCCGGGGGCAGGACCTCTTTCACGAAGGCCTCGACCTCGACCGTATATTAGAGAAGTACAAACACAGCCAGAACTTCAACCTGGTCGATGTGGGGGCATTCTTTGTAGCGGGCCCTCTGGGCACATTGCTGACAAAAGGCTACAACTTCGGGAGTGTCTTCGTGGTATCCCTTGGAGGAGAGAGCACGATACTACAACTCGCATCTGACTGGAAGATAAAAGACGGCGTTGCAGAGGCGGCAGACGTGGCCCTTTCGACGAAAGAGAGCAGGGTCGCCATGAAGGGTAGTTTCGATTTTGTCAACGAAAAGTTCGACAATATGACAGTAGCGGTAGTGGATGAAAAAGGGTGCGTGAGGTTCAGTCAGAAAATTCAGGGCCCTTTCCTTCATCCCCACATCGAAGAGGCAGGGGCCTTAACATCAATGGCGGGACCGATAATTAATCTGTACGTTAAGACGAAGAAGTTTCTTCAAGGCGGGAAGTGCGAGATATTTTATACAGGTTCTGTGGCCCACCCGGAATAAGGGACAAGTTAGTCCTGAAGGGTTCAGCAGGAGCAATCATAACTTGTCACAACTTGGCGACCTTGTGACGGACAGTTCTAATAAATATGATAGAATCTCCTTAATGTCATAAGGATAACGGAGCGCCTGATCTGTGAAATTTAAATTTGCTGCCTTCTTATCTCTTCTGGTAATTCTTTTATTGACGCCCCTTGCTCAGGCCGAAGGGGTAACGTCCTTTGACACACTCACTGTTTACTGGGAAAATGACGCATATGCCGGCAAGGACGGTGATTACACAAACGGATTGAAATTGTCATTAAGCACGCCGTATAAAACGGACCGGACAGGTCCCAATCTGCCTGCCTGGACTTACCCCTTAATCAACCTGCTCCCCTTTGTGAATGACCCGGAGTCCCTGCGGGCCGTGTCCGTGTCTATTGGTCAGGATATATATACGCCGGAAGATACGGACCGGAAAGACCTCATCGAGGATGACCGTCCTTATGCCGGAATAATATATGTATCCACAGGCTTTCACAATAAGAAAGACGGCCGGAAAAACAGTTGGGAACTTATGATCGGCATTGTCGGCCCTCATTCCTATGCCGAGGATTTGCAGAACTGGACGCATGACTCCATACATTCACGGCGCGCCAGGGGCTGGGACAACCAGTTGAAGGATGAGCTTCTGGTCGAGGCCGTCTATGAAACCCAGTGGCGGCAGTACCAGTCAGGCGGCGAGGGGTTCGGCTTTGATGTGATTCCCCATATGGGGGGCCGGATAGGTAATATGAATATTTACGCGAACACTGGAGCGGAAGCCCGCCTTGGATGGGGCTTGCCGGGCAACTTCGGCACGTGCCCTATCAGGACCGGATGCGAGACCGACAGCGCATCATTTGATCAGGAGACCGGCATCCCTGCCAAGGTCAGAACCGGATTTCATATTTTTACGTCAGTGGATGTCCGGGCGGTTTTATGGGACATTACCCTTGACGGCAACACCTACAAAGACAGTCATAGCGTCGATAAGTTGAATATCGTCGCTGATCTCATGGCCGGTGTAGGAATGGAATACAGTAGGATCAGGGCCGCGTATTTCTATATTTACCGGACGAAGCAATTCAGGTCGCAGGACCGTAACCAGATTTTTGGGGCGATCAACATCTCTTATTCGTATTGACCGGCCATGCATTGAAAAATGGTGGGCGTGAGAGGACTCGAACCTCCACAGGTTACCCCACTAGATCCTAAGTCTAGCGCGTCTGCCAGTTCCGCCACACGCCCTTATGAGATAATGCCGGTAAGAAATTTTAATGGATGTTCAGTGATTTTGTCCAATCAGCGATTTGCGGGACAGAAGCTGTCTCCAGATTTGTGCCGGGGTCCTTTTGGTGATATTATCTTAAATATAAGAGCCGGAGTAATGGCTCTGACCTTTTCAGAAAAACCGTCACAGAGGACCTGACCTGGGGGCCTCGATGCGCCTGGATTTTCCGCAGGCGCAAAAGGAGACATTATGAGAGCTTCAACAGTCATTATACGGGGGCTGGCATGGATGATCATAGCAATGCTTATCATACCTCCCGGGATGAATGCGCAGGATTCCGGGCAACCAGAGCAAACCGACAGGTTCAGGGAAGAAGAATTGGCACAGATGGCTGCACCGATTGCCTTATATCCCGATTCTCTGATAGCCCAGATACTGATGGCATCGACTTATCCGCTTGAGGTGGTTGAGGCCGAACGCTGGCTGCGACAGAACAAGGACCTGAAGGGCGATGCCCTGAACGATGCCCTGCAGGAAAAGACCTGGGACCCAAGCGTGAAAGCGCTGTCCCATTTCCCGGACGTTCTCTTTGCCATGAGTGACAAACTCGACCAGACGCGTAAATTAGGTGATGCCTTCATAAGCCAGGAGGATGAGGTCATGGCAACCATACAGGAATTGCGCCGAAAGGCCGAGGAGCAGGGAAATCTCAAAACGACCAAAGAGCAGCAGGTAATAGATGACGGGGAAGCAATCAGGATCGAACCGGCTGACCCGGAGGTCGTATTTGTGCCGGTCTTCGATCCGTTCTATGTGTACGGTCCGTGGTGGTATCCTGCATATCCCCCTTATTACTGGTACTACCCGCGTGGTTTTGTCACCGGAGGTTTTATCAGTTTCAGGCCCCGTGTGTTTATCGGATTCAACTTATTCCCATGGGTCTGGTTCGACTGGCCTTTCCATCGTATCCATATAGACATCCATAAGACCAGTCGGTTCCACAGGTTTGACCGCAGCCGGGATTTCGACAGGTCTGACTGGAGACATAATCCGTACCACAGAAGAGGGGTAGCCTACAGAGACAGGACTACGAGCCGGCGCTTCGGATTGAGACCGACACCGGTGTTGCCGGCGCGCCCGGAAATGCGCGGTTATCCGGACAGGAGTATTGAAAGACAGGACGGGCGGCCATCTCAGCGCCCCTTTGAACACCGCGAAAGGACCGGGGAGCCACAGGTAAGAAAAGAACCTGCCGGACCGCGGGGCACTATTGAACGCCGGGAAGGGACAGGCATGCCAAAGATCAGGCCCGAAAGGGAAAGGATGCACGCCCCTGTGGTTCGGGATACGCCTTTCAGGGGGATCGGAGAAGGCAAGTTTGAGCGCAAGGCAAGCGAACGCGGAAGTTCCAGCAGGCAAAGAGAAGACACAATCCGCCGGGATAGAGGCGAACGCAACAAGGACGGGGGAGCAGAACGTAAAAGCCGGGACACAGGCCGTCCGGGCAGGGGGGGCGCCGGAGGCGGAGTGTTCCGGAGATAAGGAGACATGAAAACTGCGGTCCGTTCTATGCGAGTTTGCATACGGAGATGTGATGATATGCATAAGGGAGGGAAAATGAATACATTTGAATTGCATGATAATTGTGGAAAAGGCCGGTTTACTCTGCCGGCTTGTGTCGTCGCAGTTGCCATACTCTTGATCGTGGCTTCTTCAGCATCTCTTTCCGCAGGCACGCAGCAGAAGAGCTTTCCCTCGCCCGAAGAGGCGGTCGGTTCGCTTGTCGCTGCTTTAAGGGCGGATGATGTGAAAGAAATGCAAATCATATTAGGTCCCGGAAGCGAGGCATTGATCTCGTCCGGCGATGACGTAGCTGACAGGACAGGACGTGGGAAATTCCTCATGGCCTATGACGAGTTGAACAGGCTTGAGCAGGCATCTGCGGACAAGATGGTCCTCCACATCGGCAAAGACGACTGGGCCATGCCGGTCCCGATTGTAAAAAAGCGCACAGCATGGCTTTTCGACACAGCTAAAGGTAAAGAGGAGATCATCAACAGGAGAATAGGCAGAAATGAACTGCATGTCATCGAGGTGATTGATGCCTATATTGATGCACAGCTGGAATACGCCACCCGGGATTGCAGGGGCGAAGGCAGGGTTGAATTTGCCCAAAAAATTATCAGCACAGAAGGGAGCCGTGACGGGCTGTACTGGGAAGCAAAAGAGGGTGAAGATGAAAGCCCGCTCGGGCCGATGATTGCTCAGGCATCAATCGAAGGTTACAGCGCTGAGAACAACCTTTCTCCTTTTCACGGGTATTATTTCAAAATCCTCAAGGGCCAGGGGAAACATGCGGAAGGAGGAAATTACAACTATATCGTTAAGGGTAAGATGATCCTTGGCTTCGCACTTGTTGCCTATCCTGCTGAATACGGGAATTCCGGTGTCATGACCTTCACGGTGAACCAGGAGGGGAGCATTTACCAAAAAGACCTTGGCAAGGACACGAAGCGGAAGGCTGAGGCGATGACGGTATTCGATCCTGACAAGACCTGGCAAAGGGTAATGGAGACATTGCAGGAGTCTGGCACATAACCGGCTTTTCGTCAGGAGCAGACAGGTCCGCGATCTCTTAGTCTGTTATATTTCCCCTCTTGCCGAATACCCTGATTTACGTTAGAATGTTACATCATGATTTTACGGGCGATTAGCTCAGTGGGAGAGCGTCCCGACACATCGGGAAGGCCGCTTGGTCCGAACCCTATGTACTACGTATATATTCTTAAAAGCGATAAAGACGGTTCATATTACACTGGTCAATGCGAGGAATTAGAAGAAAGAGTAAGTAGACATA
>JAGVNU010000074.1 GCA_020053105.1 Thermodesulfovibrionia bacterium | reverse complement strand
CCCTGGCATATCGTATATTATGAGCAATATACAAACCGTGGTGACGCAATAAGAAGAGAGTTACAGATCAAAAAGCAAAAGAGCCGTAAATATATATATGAGTTAATATCTAAAGAAAAAGAAGCGGGCGATTAGCTCAGTGGGAGAGCGCTGCCTTCACACGGCAGAGGCCGCTGGTTCGAAACCAGCATCGCCTACCATTTACTCTGAGGAGTTGCGCATATAATGCGGACTATAAATAAGGTCAATATCCCCGGATTTGATTAATCAATGCCAATTACTTTTGAGAGGGGATAAAGATCAAAATACATTTGCCGTCTATTATCATCTTTATCTTCAGTAGTCAGAAAATCAAAACCATTTTTTTGATAAAATTTTATTGCTGCCTTATATGCATCAACTGTAATAAATCTGCATCCGGTTTTATTCTTTTTGATAAAAAAGCCCTTGATATAATCCATTAGCATAGTGCCATGTCCTTTACCCTGATAATCACGAGATACTGCAAATCGACCAATCTTTACAGCAGGGTGGCTTTTATATCTTTTTTGGCGGGGGATTTCTTTGGATATTTTTCTGAATTTATTCCTGGTGGTATCATTTTCTCTGATATTGTCGTTTAAAACACTGAAGTATGCAATGGTTTCATCTTCACTTTCCAATGCATAAGTTACAGTCAATAATTGCTTTGCATGTCCTTTAGAGTCATTGTAGAAAAAATCATCAAGATCGTCATCACCACAATTAAAATGCTTACGGATTGATTCTGGATTTAATCTATTGAGAAGAAGATTCGGCAATTTGGCAGGATATTATTTGACGTATTTATTTATCTTATTATAGTTATTAAGTACCCGTTTCTTTTCAGCTTTAGACACACGTCTTTTTTCGTTCGCTTTCATCTTTTTAGAGAATCGTAAAGCGTCTTTCCCATATAAGGTCGGGGTTTCTTTTATTGAGCTTGCCATAATTTTTCTTCCTTGTTTGTTTGCGGATTTTTCATCCGTATACTTTAATTATATTATTTTTACTCAGATGAGAATAGACTTGCCAACCTGCTGGCATGAGTAATTATGCACTATCTGCATGTATTAAAATCAAGTGCCGTATTTTTTTCAACAAATCAGTTTCTCTTTGCCTGCATTTTTATAACCAGCTTCATATCAAGCGCATCGGCAATCTTTTGTAATGTCTCTACAGTAGTCTTTTTAAAAGCTCCTCTTTCAAGTCTTGATAATGCAGGCTGTTTTGTGCCGATCTTCTTTGCAAGCTGTTCCTGTGATAGTCCGGCCTTTTCCCTTGCCTTTATCATACTCTCAAGAAGCTCAAACTCTGTATCAAGGTCATGCCATGCCTTTTTGAATTCAGGGTCTTTCATTTGCTCGGCAATATGCTCTTCCAAAGTCCTTCCTCTGACATATGATCCTTTCATAATTTACTCTCCTTCTCTGTGTATAAAATCATTCATTCTTTTTTCTGCAATCTCTATTTCCCTTTCAGGGGTCTTATCAGCTTTTTTGATAAAGCCATGAAGCAAGATAAAACGCCTGCCTGTAAAGGTGAAATATAAAATCCTGACAGCTCCCTGACTGTCCTTGATTCTTAATTCCCTTATCTTGCCTCTTATTTGTTTGGTATAGGGTTCTTTCAATAAAACCCCGTAATCTTTTAACAGCTTGATAAGCCTGAACACCTTAGCACTTGTATCATTTGAAAGTGATTCAATAAAATCCGCTGCGGGTTCTTTACCGTCTTTCCCCCTGTAGTATTCAACAGTCCATTGCGTTGACTATTATAACATATGCGTTATGGAAGGAATATCTATGACTGTATAGTTTTTGTATACCGGACAAGAGAAAAAAAGGGATAACACCGTAAAAGATGTTATCCCCTGAGTTAGAGTTTTTCACGTAATATCAAGCACCGTCTGTTAAGGTGGAGCAAACAGAGGATGCCTGTATCACCTTCACGACGGCAGAGGCCGCTGGTTCGAAACCAGCATCGCCTACCATTTACTCAAAGGGGTTGCGCAGTTAATGCGGGCTCCTTTTTTGTTATTGCATAATCACCTTAATCTAAGAAACGCAAGCGCCTCAATGTGAAATGTCTGAGGGAAGAAGTCGATCATCCTGACGGACTCGATATCATATTTTGCGGAGAGTTTTCTCAAGTCCCTTGCAAAAGTCGCGGGGTTGCAGGAGAGGTAAACAATCCGTTCAGGCAGCAGTTCAAGCACCTTGATCATCACCTTGTGCGATAACCCGGGTCTCGGCGGATCGAGGACCACAACATCGTAATGATCGCCTGGTTTGAAATGTTCGGCGCTTGAGCGGATGAAGGCGCAGTTTGATATATTATTAATTTCCAGATTTCTCATGCCGTCTTCTATGGCATAAGGGTTCCCCTCAACAGCTGTTACTTCTGCATCCCCGGCCAGCGGGATGGAAAAATTCCCGGCGCCCGCATAAAGGTCCAGGACTTTCATGCCTTCTAAAGGCAGCAGCGTGTCCCGGACGATTTTGACGACCGACTGATTAAGACTCCAGTTGGCCTGGATAAAGCTGGGCGGAGACAGTGTGTATTTATAATGGAGTAGGCCGGTAGTCAAATAGGTCTTCCCGAAACTCAACGGGGTAGTGTCCCCTATCATTGCCATTACTCCGGACAGTCCTGCATTTATGAGCTGTGATGCGAGCCCTTCAGCTTCAGCGGGGGAAAGGGCTTTTTTCCGTGTAATGATCTGGGCGACAAGCGAGTCTCCGCCGGTAATATGAAGCTCCTTGATGCGCGTACCCTGTACCAGTCCGTTTGCCTGCTGAATATATTTATTGATGGCATGGTCCATTAAGAGGCATTTGTCTGTGTGTATTACTTCATTGGTCCCCTTCTTATGCAGTCCAAAGCCCTCGCCTGATATCTTGAACTGGCCTCTCTGCCTGTAATTCCACGGGTTATCGCCCACAATAGAGGGAGCAAGTTCCGTCTCTGTCTGTGCTATCCTTCTCAGGCAGTCCCTGAGGATGTCCTCTTTTATGCTGACCTGCATGTCGTAAGGGACATGCTGAAAACTGCAGCCGCCGCATACGCCGTAATATTCACACGGCGGCGTTAACCTCCTGGGGGAGGGCTCCAGTATCTTTACCGCGGATGCCGCCAGGTAATCTTTTTTTTCATTTTCAATGGCAACTTCAACTGTCTCCCCCGGCAGGACATGGCCCTTTATCATTACAACTTTCCCCTCATGTCTTGCAATAAATTGGCCCCCGGAGGCTGGTCGCTCTATTTTCAGGATCAGATTTTCCATGGCTCTTGATTGTATAGAATTATGGTAGAGTATAACAAGTCTTCGGACGTTTTTTGACACGTAAACGGGGAGGGGATAAGTCCCTGCATGAGTGCATCAGCAGTATTTACTGTCGGTAGTCTTTCGCTAAAATGTGCGGGTTGCTTTCTTGACGGAATAAAAGGGTTCTGATAAAACTGATAAATAATTTACAGGAGGAAATATATGAAGAGGGTTACCAGGTATTTTCTTGAAGGGCTTCTGGTATTGCTGCCTTTAGTCGCAACCATCTATGTGATTTATGCTGTTTTTAGAAAGATTGACAGTATCTATGAATTTACAATCCCGGGGATGGGTTTTCTCCTTACTATAGTGACCATAACAGTAGTCGGGTTTATTTCATCGAATTTTATAGCAAGGAAATTAGTGAATACGATGGACAAAATGTTTGCCCAGCTGCCTTTTGTAAAAATGATTTATATGTCAGTTAAAGACCTGATAGTCGCGTTTGTAGACGACAAAAAGAGTTTTAATAAACCCGTGCTGGTTACCCTGTCTCCTGCCCTTAATATTCAGGCGTTAGGATTTGTGACACGCCATAGCCTGGAACATTTAGGCATTGCGGATAAAGTCGCCGTATATCTACCGCTGTCTTATAGTTTTGCAGGTCATGTAATAGTCGTGCCGAAAGATCAGGTGGTACCCCTGGCTGCCGACAGCGGCGAAGTTATGGCGTTTATCGTTTCCGGCGGTATAGCGACCCATTAACAACTGCTTCCCTGGGATCTTTTAATAAGATTTGACTGTGCGCACTACCGCAATGTAGAATACCTCGTTTGCTTCAGCACGATGAATCCTTTATCAGGACTGCGAAAACAGTAAAAATTGAATGAGGCCGCTGGTCCGTATTAAATGAAAATGAAAGATGGAATGAAAAGATATTTAAGTATAACCCATGCGTTGATGCTGGTCCCCGTATTTATTGTAATGCTTGCTACCGGCTCCTATTCTGCTTCAGTTGATGACAATTACATCAGGGGATATGCTGCGTCTGTGCTCGAAAGGGAATTTCATGCATCTCCCGATTCGTTGACTGTAAAGGATGGAGTTATTTATTTGAGTGCCGTGGAGCTTACCGGCGTCCACAGCGGTGAACTGATCACTGCTCTGTTAAAGATCAGGGGTGTTGAACGGGTAGAGATTCTGGGTGCAATTCAGGAGGCGCCAAAAGATGTTTCTGCTGATACTTACACGGATGACCGGGAAAAAGCAGAAAAGGGAAGGGATGACCGCTATGGAGAGTCAGGTTCCACAAAGGAGAGATTATTTGATCCTCTTATGGCGGACCCCCGCTGGCCGCATTTTTCGATGGGTTATCAGACTTATATGGATGACGGCGAATTCGGCGGTGTCTTTGCGGCGAGTTTAGGCGAGACGCTTCCTCTTTATAAGGGTGACGGGCCTTTCGGCGGAAAATTGCAGGTAGGAGTGCAGGCCGCCGGGTTTATCATTCATGATCTGGACACTGCTTCATGGGACCTCATTAACGAAGATTACAGGGGTGGAGTTGCGCTGTACTACCGCAGAGATGCATGGTCAGGGCTTTTCAGCATTTATCATAACAGCTCCCATGTCGGGGATGAATACCTGCTCCATAATGGTGTGGACCGGGTGAATTTCAGTTATGAGGCGATGCAGGCAAAAGTCTCATATGATATAAGCAGGGCGTACCGGGTATACGCGGGCGTTGATTATATGTTCAGCCCGGACCCCAAGGACCTGAAGCGCTGGTGGACACAGTATGGCGCGGAATTCAGGTGTACCCAGACTTATTTCAACGGATTGCTGAGACCCATGGCCGCAGCTGATATCAAGAACAGGCAGGAGAACGACTGGCACAGTGAAGTTTCGCTTGCAGCAGGATTTAAGCTTGAAAGTAAGGACACCCTCTGGAATAAAATCAATATCATGCTGGAATATTACAACGGCAATTCCCCCAACGGTCAGTTCCACGACAATTACATCGAATATATGGCACTAGCAACTCATTTTTATTTTTAGAGTCCGGGTTGCCTTATCCTGCAAAAACGATTCAAACTGTTCAAACTGTCATCCGCATGCATGACACAATTATACGATAAAGGTATCCTGGAGCGTTATGAAACTTCTCTTCCTGGGTGATTCATTAATAGAATATTTCGACTGGCAGAAGAGGTTCCCGGAACATAAGGTCGCTAATCTCGGCATAGCCGGGGAACCAGTCGAAGGGCTGCTTTCACGGGTCGTCAGGGTAAGGTCGATTTGTCCCGAAGCTGACATGATATTTATTATGTCAGGGATAAACAATGTAGCGACGGGGGACACGGAGTTCGTTGAGTTCTACAGAGTAATCATTGAGAAACTGTCTTCTGCTTATCCGGGCGCAAAAATATTTATTTTCAGTCTCCTCCCCGTACTCATGGACTTTATATCTAATGAATCGGTTTGCCAGGTGAATGAATCATTAAGAAAGCTTGCACTGGATGTGAGTGCGGAATATTTGGACATATACAGCAGATTTGTCGATACAAAAGGCAGGCCGGTCAGGGAGTATTTGCTTGATGATGGCGTTCATCTTAGCAGGACCGGATATGACGTGTGGTCGAAAGTTGTTGAGCAGGAGTTGGATAAGCGGCGAGATTGATTGCTGCGCTACTTGTCCCTGCATTCACCGCAGGGGTAGTACATCCTGAAGGCCTTAATCATTTTTTCGACAGCCTCCTGCCGGGTTTTACCCCTGGCTATAAAACCGGGGATCTTGTTGCTTGTAACGATCCAGTTCCCCTTTTCATCCTGAGATACATTGAATTCTTTCACCGGGCTGAAACCTCACGTATAATTTTTTCTATTTGAAGTATATCAAATGCAGGCTGGAATTCTAAAGAATATAGAATGGCCGGCCTTTGGTAATACATTATTTATGCCGGCCAGCGCCTCCTTTGGCTACTTTAATGAAAGAAGGATTTCAGGATATGAATTTTCTCTTGACAACCCGTTATTTTATTTTGTATTTTACGGTAAGTCTTTTACGCAAATAACAATGCATATGAACTATGAAGACGAACTTCAAAAGTTGATAACTAAAAGGGCCCATGAGTTGTCCCAGCAGAGGAAAAACGGCGGCGGCGATGAATTCAGTGACTGGTTGAAAGCTGAACAGGAGATAAAGCAGGAATTAAGCCTACGCTCGGATGAACTCTTCAAGAAAATAGAACTGGCATGTGAGGGCCGGACAGACCCCTACCTGTATTAAGTGAAGTTTTGGCACTCAAGATGGTTATCGCATGGCCGGTTGCCCGGCCATTTATTTTTTATCTTTTTTCTTATTGACGCCGACATCGCATAATGATATGATTTAAGTAAAATAAATGGGGATATTCTGCATTATTGATTATTTGTTCCCGGTTCAGATTTTCATGACATAAAAATTGCCTTACCGGTGGAACCTCTTTTTTTGAGAAAAGGAGGGCGAGGGGCTGTCTTAAATGGAAAAAAGGCGTTCTAAAAGAAAATATGTAAGCTTGGACGCCAAGCTTATTACAAACGGAGTGAGCAGTCCGGGATTTATAGAGAATATCTGTGAACATGGGCTTCATTTAATAACCGCTTCCGGGAAGATCAGTTCCTCTTACATACCTGAAACCATACTCGAGTTGACAGTTCAAGATCCTTCAGGATGCAACTCAAATCTGAATTGCGAAGTAAGGTGGGTGCATATAAATAAGACCCCGATCCATGGTTTAACATACAGAATGGGCGTGGAGATTTTAAATCATCCTCCTCAATACAATGAATTTCTTACCGGCCTGAAATAGGCCTGATTGTTTCCCGCATAATAACAACAAGCCTACATTAGATAACATGGCTGTTCCATAACTAATCAAGAAACTGATAATATAATCCGATAGATTAATCAGAAGATCAAATCTGATTAACTGAACAGCCCCGGCATTATCGGACATATAAAATATAAAAAGGAAATATCTTATGAATGACTTGTATTTCAAGAGGACCGAAGGTGAGGTAGATAAGTCCATTGACCGGTTGATTGAGATGGTTGATGATATCGATCATCCCGGGCTTGTGCGGGAAATGATCATAGCAGCCCTTAAGGCCGGTAAGGAAAAGAACGACAGGGCACATCTCAGACTCATGAACTCAACAATGAAGGAGATGCGGTTTACCGGCAAGATATTCAGCCCGTATCGGGGGGTAAGGAAAGTCACGGTGTTCGGCTCTGCGCGGACAAAGCCTGAAGAGCCTATATACGAAATGGCTTGCCTTTTCGGAAAGAAACTTGCTGATTCGGGATACATGGTCATAACCGGAGGAGGCTCGGGCATTATGCAGGCGGTGAATGAGGGGGCCGGCCCGGAGAAGTCTTTTGGAGTCAATATACTGCTTCCATTTGAACAAAAACCTAATCCTGTCCTTATCGGGAACCCGCGTTTGATTACGTATAAATACTTCTTTAACCGTAAGGTGGCCTTTCTCAAGGAAGCAGACGCCGTCGCGCTGTTCCCTGGAGGGTTCGGCACCCTTGATGAGGCCATGGAAACCCTCACGCTATTGCAGACCGGCAAACATGATCCGATTCCGCTTGTGCTTGTGGATGAACCGGGAGGCACTTACTGGTCGAGGTGGATCAAATTTTTGAGGGAGGAGCTTTTGTCGGAAGGCTATATCATTGAGCGTGATTTCAAGCTCTTTGAATGCGCTGATTCCATTGATGCGGCTGTTAAGAGCATCAATCAGTTTTACAGCCGCTATCACAGCATACGATATATCAATAAAAAACTTGTTATCCGTCTTCAGTCCACTATAGATGATTCAGCATTGAAAGAACTTAATCATAAATTTTCCGATATTCTGCAGCCCGGAGGGAAGATATTCATTTCGGGACCGCTCAGCGAGGAAGCTGATGAACCTGAAATTGGACACCTGCCGAGGCTGATTGTAGACTTCAACCTTCAGGACTTCGGGAGCCTCAGGACCCTAATAGATGAAATTAATCTGTGTTGAATACATGTTCAGGGAAATTATTTTTATAGGGTCCATATCACGGCTAAGGAGCAGGGGAAAATGAACAAGCTCAGGGTATTGATAGCAGACAGCACGCCGTCAGTGAGGCAGTTTATCAGATATGGTCTTGAGGACCATTTCAAGAACATAGAGTTTGAAATGGCCAACAACGGCAAGAATATACAGAAGCGGCTTGAAGCTGCTCATTATGATCTTATACTTTATGACAGGGACCTGCCGTTGTTAAAAGGCGATGAATTTCTTCAATGGCTGAGAAATCATGAGACGCTGAAAAATGTTCCATTCATAATGATAACATGCGACAGAAGCGAGGAAAGCCTCAGAAAAGTCATTGCGCTTGGAGCGGATGCATGCCTTGTAAAGCCGTTGCTGACGGCCCCCCTTGTCAATAAGGTCAAAGAGATATTTAATAAGTTTGAGAAGGACAAATCCGACAGGAGAAAAGATGAAAGGTCCAGGGAACAGGGGACAGTATACCTGAGATTTAATTCGCAGCAGAACCGGGGGCTGCTGCTTAATATCAGTCTGGGCGGAATCCTGAGCGTGTTTGACAGCGAGGGGCCGCTGCCTGGCATTTTGGACAGGGTCGGGATCAGTATTGAAACTGACAGTAAAAAAAGGATCGAAGACCTGGAGGGCGAGATAGTAAGAATTCAGGTTGTTGATACACTGGCCGGCCCCAGGCATATACAGTGCGAGGTAAAGTTTATGGAAGCAATGGCAGATGAAAAGATAAGGCAGCTCGCAGAATTTGTTGCATCT